>JBIJDW010000368.1:0-3452 GCA_044343885.1 Kiritimatiellia bacterium | reverse complement strand
TACCACCAGAAGTTGATGGCGCATCGCATGTCCACCGTTTCTCGGCCACTCTTCTGGATCGGTTGCGCGTTCGTTATTTTGCGAATACCCATTATTTCTCTCGATGGCGTTGCCGAACACGCCCCGTTCGGTTACACTGATACCCTTTCGGATCGATAAAGCGTTCGCGCGTGAGGCGCGTCATCAAGGAATCGGATCTATGGCACAACAGACGAATCATTCGGCGGCGACGGCCGCTTTCGCGGCGATGTTGGACACTCAGACGGTCGCCTACCGCAAGGGATTTAATCCCGGCGAACGGGTGAGCGCACGCGTGCTGGCGCTGAACGACGTCTACGCGATTTTGGACGTGCAGGCCAAGAACGAGGGGCTGCTCCCGATTGCGGAGGTGTTGAACGATGCGGGCGAGCCGACCGTCAGACCGGGCGACAGCCTGAATGTCATCTTCACCTCGATGCAAAGCGGTGCGTTCATGTTTGCCCTGCGGGTATCGGGCACGCTGCTTACGGATCAAACCGTCGGACGCGCTTTTGAAAGCGGCATGCCGATCGAGGGTCTCGTCAAAAGCGAGGTCAACGGTGGCTATGAGGTAATGGTTGGCGCGACGCGCGCTTTTTGCCCCTACTCGCAGATCGACTTGCACAAGACCGAAGGGGCTGTGTATATCGGACAGAAATTCGGCTTTGTGGTAAGCGAGTACGGCGAGGAGGGACACAACGTGGTGCTCAGCCGGCGTGCCTTGCTGGAAAAGGAGCGTGAAGCGCAGCGCGACACCTTGCTGGCGGAGCTGCGCGAAGGGGATGTGCGCAAGGGGGTGGTTTCGCGGCTGACCGATTTCGGCATCTTCGTCGATTTGGGCGGCATCGATGGTCTGATCCCGCTCCGGGAACTCTCCTGGGTCCGCGATACAAAGCCCGAAAACGTGGCCAAGGTGGGCGACACGGTCGAGGTGCAGGTGCGCGAGATTGATTTGGAACGCAACCGCGTGTCGCTCAGTCTGCGCGCGACCCAGCGCGACCCGTGGCAGGATGCGGTCGAGCGGTATCCGATCGGCAGCACGCTGACAGGCAAGGTCACGCACATCGAGCCGTTCGGCGCGTTTGTCACCATCATCCCCGGGGTCGAGGGTCTGGTGCCGATCAGCAAGCTGGGCAGCGGCCGCCGCATCGTCTCGGCCCGCGAGGCCGTGAGCGAGGGTCAGGAGCTTCTGCTACAGGTTGAGACGATCGATCCCGAACGCCGGCGAATAGGCTTGAAGCCGATTGACGTGCGGGTCCAGGCGCTCAAGCCGGGTGAGCTGGCACCGGGGAGCGAGGTCGAGGGGATCGTCGAGGGCATCAAGGATTTCGGCGTGTTCGTTCGTCTTTCCGAGGAGAAGACCGGTCTGCTGCACATCGGTGAGACTGACATTCCCAAGGGCGGCGCGCCAGCGGCGCGACTGGAGCGGATGTTCGCCCCGGGTTCGTCGGTCAAGCTGATCGTGAAATCGATCGAGGGGGTCCGCATCTCGCTGACCACGCCCGCCAAGTGGCAGGCGCGGACGTCGGGGGAGGGGCAGGAGGCCGAGGTGTCTGCATTCCTGGCCTCGTCCAAAGCCCCCTCGAAAGGTCTCGGATCCCTCGGCGACGTCTTCGGATCTTTGAAGATGTAACCTATTCTCCTTGACCCGGCCGACTCGTTTTTACTATTCTCACACCTTTCACACGCCGTTTTCAGGTCGAATGCACTGGGCTGACCCGGCCATGGCGACATTTTTTTAAACAGGAGAATCTGCATGAGCGAACTCAAAGACATGAAGCATCTGCTGCACACCTGCGCGTATCATCCGATTGAAATCGAACGGTACATGGACCCGAAAAATCCGGCCATCCTCAAGTTTGACCCAGAACTGGGTTATCTGCACCAGAACCACTGCATGAAGGACGGCATGGAGGGGACGGTCACCCTAGGAACGTATGACCGCCGCTATTATAACCGCACTATGATCAACTACGCGGATCAGCCGTGCCGGATCAACACCTACGGCGATAGCTACACCCAGGGCGCGCAGGTGAGCAACGGCGAGACTTGGCAGGAATTTCTCGCCGCCAATTTCCGCGAGCCGATCCGAAACTTCGGCGTTGGCGGCTACGGAATCTATCAGGCCTATCAGCGCGCCATGCGTATGGAGGCGATCAAGGAAGTCGCTGCTGAAAATATCATTCTCAATGTATGGGATGATGACTACCTGCGCAACATCGACGCCGCCCGCTGGGTGCGTGTTGCCTGGATGTGCCGGGCCCTTCAGCGCGGCAAGAAGGACGGCTATCCGGTGCATGGATTCCCCTGGAATCACTTGCGTTTTGACGCTGATGCGGGCACGTGGGTCGAGCGTCCCGGAATGTTCAAGAAGACGGCGGACCTCCGCAAGCTTGTTGGGGCTGACAACTTCTATAACGCCTTCAAGGATGACCCGGTGGCCCAGTTGTACTGCCTGCGCGAAGGCGGCGAAGCGCCTATCGAGGAGTCGGAGAAGCTGGCTGAGGCGCTGGGCGTCAAGGTCAACCTGCGCAATGCCAAGACCCGTCAGGCAGATGCCCAGAAGTTGCATCTCGCTTATGGCATCCGCTCCACCATGTACACCGTGGACAAGTTCCGCACGTGGTGCAAGGCCAACAAGTGCAAGTTCATGATCATGCTGAGCTACGATGTGCCGACGCTGGAGAAGTACTTCAAGACCGGGAAACGGTTCGATCAGGAGTTCGTGGACTTCCTGAACCGGGAGAAGTATCTCTACATCGATACCCTGCCGAAGTTTGCCGCAGAACGCAAGGTGTTCAAGGGAACCAATGAAGACTTCTTCAATCGGTTCTTCGTGGCCCGTGCTGGTGCCCAAGTGTTCGGGCACCACACCCCTCCCGGCAACTTCTGGTTCGCCTACGCCATCCGACCGGAAATTCTGAAGTGGCTCGATCCCAAGCCGCCCGCATACCGGGGGTAGGCATCAGCGAGTTCTGTTTTTCAGGATCACCCCATCCCCAGACCGGTGGCGGCGAAGACGGAGGGGCCAGAGAGAAGGGCGCGGGGTTCGGGGCGGAACATGCGGATGTTGCGCCTGCGCATAATAAACCCGCGTTCGGCTAACCACGCGCTGAACGGCGCGTGGTCCGGGACGGCCAGTCCGACGACTTTTGCCCCATCGAAACGCGCCCGGTCGGCGAAGAGCGCGGAGACGATTTGACCGGCTTGCCGGGCCTCACGCGCCACGACCGGACCGATGGCGCCCGTCAGCCGTCCGGGACGGGAAAACCCGAACGCGCAGACGTGTCCCGCTTCCACAATCACTCGCACCGAGGCGCCCGACTCGCCTGCCAGCACCCGGAGTTGCTGTTCGCGCGACACCGAGACGCACGCCATATCCAATGCCAGCAGGCTCGCCCAATCCATAGCTTGCAGGGGCCGCACGGCATCCT
>JBIJDW010000367.1:0-3463 GCA_044343885.1 Kiritimatiellia bacterium | reverse complement strand
CTGATCCAGACGTGGAACAAGGAAATTGAAATGTTCCGGTTTGCGCCGCCAGCGGCGGACGAGACGGTGGATTACACGATTCCGCCGGTCCACCATTGGGCGACGCTGGTCGGCGCCAAGATCTCCATCAACGCGCCGCTCTGGGAGACGCCCAATCCGGCGTTCCAGATCGAGTTTGTATCGCGCGCGGGGGCCGTTTTGGAATTCAAGACCGTTACGAAACTAGGCTGCGGAGCCGTTGGCGAGGGCACGTTTCGGTTGGCCTGGGACACCCGGCTCGGCTATGTATGGCAGTGCGGCATGCACGGCACCATGGCCGCCCCAAAATGGACCGAGTTCTGCAACCTGCTCGCAGGAGGGGTGTCGGTTTCCCAGAACTCCCGCAAACGCTGGCAGAAAGTGCTGAACGGCGTCGCTCCCGGAAAAATCACGTGGTTCTATCACAATCCTCTGAACTTCCCGCGGGTCGGCCTGGCCTCCAATGGGTTCACCGGGTTTGTGCGCGAGCCGGATATGAATCCGTTCGTGGCGCTCGAAGCGGTCAACGGCCCGGTCCGCATGGCGACCTGCGACTTGTGGTATGACCTGGGCATCCAGACCGAGGTGCCCGCAACGGCGGAAGCGGACGGCCTGCATCATCTCCGAGCCAGCTACCGCTTTTTCTCGGTTCCCGCCACGGTGGCGGAGACGCTCGAACGGCAGGCGGAATCGCAGAATGCGGGGGCGAGCGACATCCCCGGTTTCCGGTTCGGCGTGGTCAACGATTTCGAGCAGGGGATCAACGGCTGCGAAGTCTATAATGGTTCGACCTGGCGTAACGTGACCGTGGATCGCACTCAGGGGCATTCGGGGACCGTTTCGTTGAAAGTGACGGGCCTAGGGCGCGGTGTGCCCACCGTAGGCACGCCCAATCGCTCTGGCACCGCCACCTACGGCGAGTCGGCCAAACGCTACCGACTCAGCGTCTGGGTTCGAACGGAATTGACCGACGGCGAGGCCTCGATCGCGGTGGATGACTGCATCTGGAGCTGGGACGATGTGCGGGCCACGCGCCGTAGCACCGGCATCACCGGCACGACCGGCTGGACGCAACTGATGATCGAATTTCAGCCCGCCCCGGATAATCCGTTCCTGCTGGTCAAGCTCTGCGTCGACGGCACCGGCGATGCCTGGTTTGACGATGTGGCCCTGCTGGTGATCGGGTGAGGGGTGAGGAGGGGATTCCCACCCCTTTAACATGACCATGAGCGAGTTTCCCGCCAACTACCGGATGGAAGACGGGTTGATGGTGATCGACCTGCGCCTGCAACGTATCGCACAGTTGTTCAACACGTTTGACCCAGCCCCCTTTCATGAACGCGATCTGGATGACGACGCCGAGGCATATATCGTGGCTTGCGCCCGCGAGATTACCCATCGGAAGCGGTTCAAGCTGGTGGTTCACCTGCCACCCGAAGAGGCCGCCCGCGAGGATGCGCATCAGTTGGAAAAGGCGGTCAACCACTACTTCCTTTATCGCGCGCAGCAGCAACGCCGGGAGTTGCGGCAGGTATTCCGGCACGGACGCTGGAGCCTGCTGGTGGGGTTGACGGCGCTGATCGGCAGTCTCTGCCTGCGGGCCGTCATTTCAGTGCTGGACCCCCCCATGCATCTGCTGATCAGCGAGATCGCATCCGAAGGCCTGTTGATTATCGGATGGGTCGCCATGTGGCGGCCGGCGGAGCAGTTTCTGTACGCCTGGCACCCCACACGCCAGACCTTTCTGGTCTACCGCGGCCTCAGTTCCGTCGGCGTGGAGATCCGCGCGCGCCCCCGCGGGCCGGGCCTGGCGTAACGCGAAGGGGTCCCATGAATCCGGCCGGCGCCAACCTGTACAATCGTGAAGGGCTCCCCGCCTCGCCGTTCCGCACGGACGCATGGTAGATCACGGCATTAACCGCGAGCTGAGTAAAAGGGATAACGCTCTGAATGTTCGG
Source organism: Kiritimatiellia bacterium (assembly GCA_044343885.1). Classification (GTDB taxonomy): domain Bacteria; phylum Verrucomicrobiota; class Kiritimatiellia; order RFP12; family JAAYNR01; genus VGWG01. Next base: position 1,487 of record JBIJDW010000367.1, on the reverse strand, counting down.
AGGGTTTCTTGCTTAACCAGCGCTTATACATCCAGAGCCAGTATTCCGGATGCGCGCGGACTTCGCGTTCAATGGCGGCGAGCATCTGCTGCGTCAGCAGGCGGGTGGTTTCGGTGCTGGCGTTTTCCGGCGGCGGAATGGTATCAGTAACGTAAACACGATAGTGCCCGCCGCGTTGCGGCGCGCAGAAGGCAATGAAAATTTCACTGCCTGTTTTGGCGGCCAGCGCCGCCGGCGCGGGCGTCACGGGAACCGGCAGACCGAAGTAGTCGGCCCAGATGCCGCCTTCGCTTTCGTGGGTGTTCTGGTCCACCAGAAAGGCTGTTTTTCCGCCGGCGCGCAGAATGGCGAACAGCTTGCGCAGAGCGCCTTCGCGCGGAATGATTTTTTGTCCGGTTACTTCGCGCCGAGCAATCAGTAACCGGTTTACCTCTGGATTTTTAACCGGCATGGCGATGCTGTGGAGCGGAAATCCGCGAAGCGCCATGAATTGCCCGACGACTTCCCAGTTGCCGAAGTGAGCGCCGACGCAGATCTGGTTCTTTTCCCGGAAGATCGGCTGCATGCTGTCGTCGATGTGGACATAGCGTGTCAGCCGTTCATCCGAGCGGGTTCCAAACCAGATCACGTCGAGAAAGGTGCGCGCCATCGTGATATAGGCCGCCTGTAGAATCGCTTTTTTCTCGGCGGCCGTTTTTGTGCCGCCGAACGCCACGTCGAGGTTTGCAAGGCCGATCCGACGTCCCACGTGATCAAAACAGAATCCGATATGTCCTCCGAGCCACGCAAGGCCAAGCACGGCCCGGCGCGGGAGCCGCGGAACAAGAGTCAGCCCGACGCGAACGGCGGCGGTTTCAAATGGGCGTCGAAAATTTCTGTACGCTTTACTCATAGTGATAAGAAACCGTCCTTGGGCCCGCGTCGGCGCTCACGTGCCGCAACCCAGCCAGAATCGATAATAGGCGGGGATGTCATGAAAAGGATCATGCCAGAAGCGTCAATAGACGTCAAGCAACGCCCGGCAATTCTCGTTATGAGGCGATTGGGTCATCGGGGTCGGGGTCGGTATCGGAATCGGTGTCGAATTTCCCTTGGTTTTATCGATACCGATACCGATTCCGACCCCGACGCCGATGGTTCCATCTCCAAAACTAGAATTTCTGAGCACCCCGTGACACCGATATTACCTTACAGTACACATCCCCTTGCTCCTCACGCGCACGCCCCGCGTCTATGCGAGCTGCAACAACGTCATCCTCGAGCGCCGGGGCGGAGAGAAGCGGGTTTACATGCCTGTCTATGGTGTGCCTGCGTTCGACCGGGCCGCAGGAGCAGCCTTCGAGAAAGAGGGTTGGCGCGTCATCCCGGTGCGCGTCGGCAAACTCTACCGACACACGGGATCACTCCGGTGCCAGGTCGGCATCATCACGCGGCGCTGACGAACGCCCGGAAGGCATCCGTGTTGATGCGGACTTGATGCGGGCGCA
>JBIJDW010000366.1:0-3464 GCA_044343885.1 Kiritimatiellia bacterium | reverse complement strand
GCCGTGATGTGTGGAATTGTGGGCTATGTGGGGCATGAGGGTGCGTGTGGCGTCCTTTTGGCGGGACTGCGGCGATTGGAGTACCGCGGCTATGATTCGGCCGGCATCGCGTTGGTTGATGACGGGCTGTTGCGCGTCGGCAAGTCGGTTGGCAAGGTGCAGGGACTAGTCGACCGGATCGCGTCCGAGTGGCGAGAGGATGTCTGTCGCCGGGCGGGCACGGGAATTTGCCATACGCGATGGGCCACGCATGGCGCGCCGACCGAGGCAAACGCCCATCCGCATCTGGATCGGTCGGGCCGGATCGCGCTGGTTCACAACGGCATCATCGAGAATTACGCCGCGCTGCGGCGGAAACTGGAGGCGCGGGGCCATGTGTTTGCCTCCCAGACCGACACCGAGGCTTTGGCCCGGCTCATTGGCGAGTGTTATCGGGGCGATCTGACGTCGGCCGTCGCCGAGGCCCTAAGCCATGTCACGGGAACCTACGGCATCGCCGTGGTGTCGGCTGATCATCCCGGCGAACTGGTCGCAGCGCGCCAGGGCAGCCCGCTGGTGCTGGGCATGGGCGTCGGCGAGACGCTGGTGGCGAGTGACGTGACGGCGGTGATCGGCAGGACGCGGCAGGTCGTCTATCTCGAGGATGGCGATGTGGTGCACATCAAGAAAGGGGAAGCCGACATACGCACCCGCGACCGGGTGCCGGTCTCGCGCAGCGTCGCCCAGGTGGATTGGGACGCCGGCGCAGCCGAAAAGGGCGGGTTTGCACACTTCATGATGAAGGAGATCCACGAGCAGCCCGAAGCGATCGAGAACGCCTTTCGCGGCCGGTTGGATCTGGAGGCGGGCACGGCGATGTGCGCCGGCTTGGGGATGTCACCGCGCGAACTGGCCGCCGTGCGACGCATCGTGGTCGTGGCGTGCGGAACATCGCTCCATGCCGGCATGGCTGCCAAGTACGCTTTTGAGGGCCTAGCCGGCATTCCGGTCGAGGCGGAGCAGGCGGCCGAGTTCCGGTACCGCAACCCGATCCTCTCGCCCGACGATCTCGTGCTCGCCGTGAGCCAGTCGGGTGAAACCGCCGACACGCTGGCGGCGGTGCGCGAGGCTTCGGGCAAGGGAACGTGGGTCGCGGGCATTTGCAACGTGGTAGGATCCACCATCGCCCGCGCGGCCGGGCGGGGCGTTTACCTCCATGCGGGGCCCGAGATCGGCGTTGCCTCGACCAAGGCGTTCACCAGCCAGCTCACGGTGCTGACGCTGCTTGCGCTCAAGTTCGGCCGCGGCCGCAGGCTCTCCCGCGAGGAGGGGGTCGGACTGTGCCGCGAGATGCAGGCGCTCCCCGACGCGGTGCGCTGCGTGTTGCGACAGAACGACCGGATCGCCGAGCTGGCCGAGCGGTTTGTGAAGACGCGGGACATGTTTTACATCGGCCGCGGGGTGCTCTATCCGGTGGCGTTGGAAGGCGCGCTCAAGCTCAAGGAGATCAGCTACATCCACGCCGAGGGGTACCATGCGGCCGAGCTGAAGCATGGGCCGATCGCGCTCCTCGACGAGCAGGTGCCGGTGGTGGCTCTGCTTAATGACATGCCGGGCAAGGACAAGACGCTGGGCAATGCGCAGGAGTGCCGCGCCCGCGGCGCACCGGTGCTGGGGATCGTCACCGAAGGCGACGACGAGGCGTGCGCCGTCTCGGATGCCGTGATTGCGGTGCCGCGGATGGGCTTGTATACCACGCCGATCGTTACGGTGGTCGCGCTGCAGTTGTTGGCCTACCATGTCGCGCGGCTACGCGGCTGCGCCATTGACCAACCCCGCAATCTGGCGAAGAGTGTCACGGTCGAATAACCGGCGAAACCGGGAACGGGAGAATGCACATGGGAAAATTGTTCGGCACGGACGGTGTGCGGGGTCAGGCGAATCGAGATCCGGTGACCCCCGAGATGGCGATGCAACTGGGCAAGGCCGTCGCGGCCGTCATCGGCTCCAGCGGCCACGGTAGCAAACGGGTCGTTTTGGGCAAGGACACACGGCTTTCGGGCTACATGCTCGAAAGCGCCCTCACCAGCGGACTGGTCTCCATGGGCGCCGATGTCTTTCTCGTCGGCCCCGTGCCCACGCCGGCGGTGGCGCACCTGACCCGGTCGCTCGCGGCCGACGCGGGGATCATGGTGACGGCATCACACAATCCGTTTGATGACAACGGCATCAAGATCTTCAATACCGACGGTTACAAGCTCGACGACGCGCAGGAGGAGGCGATCTCCGAGCGGGTGTTGAGCGGCCGCATCCTGTCGGAGCACATCCGCAGCGACCAACTCGGCAAGGCCTATCGCGTGGACGACGCCCGCGGCCGCTACATCGAGTTCGCCAAAAGCACGATTCGCAGCGAGAAGCTGAATCCGCTCAAGATCGTCCTCGACGCCGCCAACGGCGCAGCCTACCAGATGGCGCCGTACATTTTTCGCGAGCTGGGCGCGTCGGTCGTGAAAATGAACACCGATCCCGACGGCTATAACATCAACAACGGCTGCGGCGCGCTGCATCCCGAAGTGATGGCCGGGCGTGTCAAGGAATGCGGCGCCGATCTCGGAATCGCGCTGGACGGCGATGCCGACCGGGTGATTTTCAGCGATGCAGATGGGCGCGTCGTCGATGGCGATCGCATTCTGGCGATCTGCGCGCTCGCGTTCCGCGCGGTAGGCACGCTGGCGAAAGACACGCTGGTCTGCACGAGCATGAGCAACTTGGGTCTGCACGACGCCATGAAGCGGAACGGCATCGCCGTTGAGGTGACCGACGTCGGCGACCGGTACGTCATCGAGCGGATGCGCGCACGGGGCCTGTCGCTGGGAGGAGAAAAGTCGGGGCATCTGATTTTCCACGACTTTGCTACAACCGGCGACGGCATCATCAGCGCCCTGCAGGTGATGCGCGTCATGAAGCAGTCCGGCAAACCGCTTGCGGCGCTTGCGGACTGCATGGAGGAATATCCCCAGAAACTGACCGGTCTGAAGGTTCTCGAGAAGCGGCCGATCAGCGGAATTCCTGAGCTGGCCGCCGCGATTGTGGATGCCGAACAGGCGCTGGCCGGTGTGGGCCGGATCGTGGTCCGGTATTCTGGGACCGAACCCAAAATCCGGATTCTGGTCGAGGCGCGAACGCAGGCGTTGGTCGACCGCTGGCACGATCATGTGGCAGCCGTCATCGGCCGGACATTGATGTAAGGGAGGTCGGAATGAAAACGGAAACGGTGAAACGTCGTCTGCAGGAGCGCGGTGTGGTGTTGGTGGATACCGCCGCCGTGTACGTGGCGCCCGATGTGGACCCCGGCAGGATTGAGGCAGGCGTGGTGCTTTATCCCGGATGCCGACTGGAGGGGCGCGAGCTGGCGGTGGGACCGAATTGCCGCCTGGGTGCCGAGGGCCCCCTCCGACTGAACGACTGCCAGCTTGGGGCGGGTG
>JBIJDW010000365.1:0-3469 GCA_044343885.1 Kiritimatiellia bacterium | reverse complement strand
TGCCCGTCTCGGTTGACGACATCATGACAACGGTGGCACGCATTTCCGGCGTGCCGCTGGAACGGATGAGCGAGGGCGAGCTGGCGCGTCTGCTGAAGCTGGAAGAGACCCTCAAGGGCGTCGTGATCGGCCAGGAGCCTGCGGTGCAGGCCGTGGCACGGGCGTTGCGGCGGTCGCGGGCGGATCTCAAGGATCCCCGCCGCCCGATCGGCACCTTCATCTTCCTCGGACCTACCGGTGTTGGCAAGACGCTTCTGGCCAAGGCGATCGCCGAGCGGATGTTCGGCGATGAAAAGGCGCTGATCCAGATCGACATGTCGGAATACATGGAGAAGTTCAACGTCTCGCGCCTAGTCGGTTCGCCGCCAGGATACATCGGCCACGAGGAGGGCGGGCAGCTCACCGAACGAGTGAGGCGGCGCCCCTATAGCGTGGTGCTGTTCGACGAGGTGGAAAAAGCCCATCCTGACGTGATGCACATGATGCTTCAGATTCTCGAGGAGGGCAAGCTGACAGACAGCCTCGGCCGTCAGGTCGACTTCCGCAACACGGTGGTGATCCTAACCTCCAATCTGGGCTTCGATTTTGCCCGCTCCAACAAGGGTCTCGGCTTTTCGCGCGGCACCGAGGCGGACGATTTTGAGCGCCTCAAGAGCCAGTTGCTCGCCGAGGCTCGGATGGTGTTCAAGCCGGAGCTGCTCAACCGGTTCGACGACATCATTGTGTTCCGCAAGCTCGAACGAGACGACGTGGCAAAAATCCTCGTGTTGGAGCTGGCGCGCGTTCGGGGCCGCTTGGACACCAAGGGGATCACGCTGGACGTCTCTCCCGAAGCGACGGCTTTTCTCGTCGACAAGGGATACGACCCGGCGCTCGGCGCCCGTCCCCTGAGGCGGGCCATCGAGCGGTACGTGGAAGATCCGCTCTCCGACGAGCTGCTCCGATCGGGGTTCAAGGCTGGCCCGATCCGCGTCGAGACTGACCCCGACGGCACCGGACTCCGCTTCCGCCATGCGGCGGCGGAGGTTGCCGTAGCCAGCGCGTGAAACGATAAATGGGCATGAGGGTTGGTGTTTTGAAACGGGGCAACATAGAGGAGATGGAATTATGACGGCGGACTTCGAAAAACGTGTGCGGGAGCTGATTGCCGAGCAGTTGGGCGTGACCATCGAGCAGGTCGTCACCGACGCCAACCTCGTCAGTGACTTGGGCGCCGATTCGCTCGACGTGGTCGAGTTGGTCATGGCGCTGGAGGACGAATTGGGTGTGGAGGTTCCGGACGAGGACGCGCAGAAACTGGTGACCGTGGGGGCGGTGCTCGCCTACCTGAAAGATAAAGGGATAGGCGCCAAGCGCGGTTGATAGGCATGAAAACTGGCGCCCTTTTGCTCGACGACGCCGTGTGGATCGGATCGGTCCGCATGGCGTCTTCTTTTTTTCAGCGACTGCGTGGGCTTCTGGGATGTCGCACGCTCGGTCCGGGGGCGGGTTTACTGATCGAGTCGTGCAGCGCGGTGCATACGGTGGGGATGCGGTTTTCGTTGGATCTAATTTTTCTCGATGCGCAGTGGCGGATCGTGACGTGCGTGTCAGGTGTTCGCCCCGGCCGCTGGTGCGTGCCGGGCGGGCTGCGCGCCCGACGGGTCGTCGAAGTCGAAAGCGGCTGGCTGGATTTGACGCGGGCCTCGATCGGCGCACACACCTCCTTCTCGCCCAATGCGTGAATAATACGGTCAAGTGTTGCAGATTCACGTAAAGTTAGCTATCCTAGCGCCATGGTCAACAAGATAACACAATCGCGCATCGAATCCCTTGCCGACCACTACCGGGAACTTGCGAGAGGTCGCGACGACATCCTTCAGGAGATCGCGATCGCCGAGATTCCCGAGATGGTCTACAACTCCAATGCCATCGAGAACTCGACGCTGACCCTCAAGGACACCGAGGATATCCTGCTGAGGGATATCGTCCGCAAAGACCGCGATATCCGAGAGATTTACGAGGCGAAAAACCTATCAAGAATCATGGAATCTCTCCTCTCATCCCCTTCACGGCCCCTGTGCGTCCCCATGATGTTGGAATGGCACAAGACCCTGCTCTCGGGCATCAACGACGCGTGTGCGGGGCGTTTCCGCTCCGGCAAGGAGTGGGTGCGCGTCGGCACCCACATCGGCGCCAATCCCGATTTCGTCCCGTCTCTGATGGACGAGGCGGTCGCCCAGTACAACGCCACCTCTGATGCGTGGTTCTTGAGCCGGATCGCCTGGTTTCACGCCGAGTTCGAGACTATCCACCCCTTTTGCGACGGCAACGGACGCCTGGGGCGCGTCCTCATCAACCAGCAACTGCTGCGCCTAGGCTATCCGCCCGTCATCGTGAAAAACAAGGGAAAGCGAACCGACTACTACCCGTTCTTTGACCACTATCTTGCGACGGGCAAGGCGGACGGCTTCACCGGCCTCTTCGCGCTCCTTCTGATCGAATCGCTCCACAAGCGCATCGCCTACCTGACGAGCCGCCGGATCGTGCCACTCTCCGGTTGGGCGAACGCCTCCCGCCTGAAACCAACTTCCGTGCTCAACAAAGCCAGGCGCCAGACCATCCCCGCCTTCCGCGTTCGTGATAAGTGGATGATCGACGCTGATTACGAACTACCTCTTTCAGCTTTCACCGGGGCGGTATGATGTGATAATCTTTCCGGAATCACACAGAGGTTAAAAAATCGGATGCAGCGGCCGCCTTTTTATATTGACATTTTTAGCATTTTTGTCATTATTATGCGTCTTTCAAGTCGTATCAGGTTTCGGATGGGTTGAGGGGCATCCCGTGGGGGAATGCCGCGCGTGTGGGATTAGGACGTGTTGATCGAAGGAGTTTCAGACGTGGGAAAAGCGAGTTTCTTTTCAGGGCAGGGCGCCCAATATGTTGGCATGGGTAAAGATCTGGCCGCTGCTGACGGGGCGGTGCTTTCTCTTTTTGACCGTGCAAACGGTGTGCTGGGATTCGATCTGAAGACCCTGTGTTTCGAGGGGCCGATCGAAGCGTTGACGCAATCCAACGTCTGCCAGCCTGCCATTTTTGTGGTTAGCGTGGCCTGTCTCCGCGCCTATCAGGCCCGTTTTCCGGAGGCCCGGTTTGAACTGACGGCCGGGCTGAGCTTGGGCGAATGGACGGCGCTGCATGCGGCGGGCGTCTTGGGTTTTGACGAGACGCTGCGGGTGCTGGAAGCGCGCGGGCGTTTCATGCAGGAGGCCTGTGGCGCGCGCGAGGGTGGCATGGTGAGCATCATGGGTGCCACGGCCGAGCAGCTCGACGCCATCTGCAACGCGACCGGCGTGACCCAGGCCAACATCAACTCGGAGTCGCAAGTGGTGCTTTCCGGAGCCAAGGCTGGCATCGCCGATGCGGTCCGGCTGGCCGGCGAGATGAAGCTCAAGGCCGTGCCTCTGGCCGTAGCGGGGGCGTTTCA
>JBIJDW010000004.1:0-30184 GCA_044343885.1 Kiritimatiellia bacterium | reverse complement strand
GCGACCGCTATGCCGATCACCACCGGTACGAGGCGCAGGAGATCATCGACGCCGTGAACCGGGCGGATGAGCTGGGTGCCTGCGCGCTGATCACCACCGAGAAGGACGCCGTCCGGCTGCCGCGTCTGGCGAGTTCGGCCGTGCCGGTCTACTACCTGCGGGTGGAGATCGAGATTCTTTCCGGAGCCGAGAACTTTCACGAGGCGGTTCGGCATATCTGCACGCATGGGGAACGGAAAGGGGCGTAGCATGAGTGGCGGCAGGCTTCCCCCCCATGGGGTGTTAAGCTAAGATGCATTTGCTTGTTTCTTAAATGTTTATTGATCAATTGGTTATAACCATGATAAAAACGCCCAACAACCAACGCTCAACAACCAACAACCAATGGCGAAACTGTCAATCATCCCTTGGAAGTTGGGCGTTGGGTGTTGGGTGTTGGGCGTTCAAATCCCTTAACTTAACACCTATGGATTCTCCCCCCCATGGCTGACAGGTCCCCCCAGGTTGATCCCCCGGCCCGTCATGCGCCCCGTGTGCTGCGAGCCGCCGCTCTGGTTAGCGCTATGACGGGAATCAGCCGCGTGGCCGGTCTGCTGCGCGAGCAACTCATGGCCGTGGCCTTCGGGACGGGCGTGGTCAAGTCGGCGTTTGTGATCGCGTTCCAGATTCCGAATCTGTTCCGCCGCCTGTTTGGCGAAGGCGCGTTGTCGGCGGCCTTCATTCCGGTTTACATCGAGACGCGGAATCGCGACGGCGAGGAGGCGGCCAACCGGTTGGTCGGTCGCGTGGCCGGCCTGCTGGTGGCGGTGCTGGGCCTGGTCACGGCGATCGGCATTCTGGTCGCGCTGGCCTTGCAAGCTTGGTGGTTTTCGCCAGAAAGCCGCTGGGCCGAAATTCTGCCGCTGTTGCGGATCATGCTCCCGTATGCGCCGCTGATCTGCCTGGCAGCGCTTGCGATGGGCGTGCTGAACGCGCTCCGGAACTTCGCCGTCTCCGCATTGGCCCCGGTGTTTCTCAACCTGATCTGGATCTTCACGCTGCTGGTCCTGTGTCCGCTCTTGCCCGACGACCCCCGGCTGCGCATCCGGGTGGTTTCCTGGGCCGTGGTGGTGGCAGGGGGCGTGCAAGTGGCCGTGCAGATGCCGGCGCTGCGCAGGCGCGGCGTGCGGCTGTCTTTTCGGTTCGACTGGCGCGGGGACGCCCGCATCCGGCGCATCCTCGCGCTGCTGGCGCCGATGATGCTCGGCGTGGGCGTATTCCAGATTAACGTGGTGGTGGACGGACTGCTCGCGATGTGGGCCGCGCCGTGGGCGCCGGCGGCGATCCAGTACGCGGATTTGATCGTCTACCTGCCGCTGGGGCTCATCGGCAATGCCTTCGGCACGGTGTTGCTGCCGACCTTCGCGCACCAAGCGGAATCCAACGATCATGCCGCCATGCGCGTCACGCTCGAAGGCTCGCTGCGCCATGTCTTGCTGATCGCGGTGCCGGCGGCGGTTGGATTGACCGTGCTGGCCGGGCCGGTTGTGAACCTCCTCTATGTCTGGCCGAAGGGCGAGTTTCAGGCGCAGGATGCGGTCTGGACGGCGCGCGCATTGGCGGTCTTTGCGCCGGGCCTGATCTTCTTCAGCATCCAGAAGGCCTTGACGCCGGCCTTTTACGCGTTGCAGGACACGCGGACGCCGTTGCGAATCGGCCTGTGGAGTGTGGGACTCAACTTCGTGCTGAATGTCGTCTGCGTGCTGACCTGGCCGCAAGGCTGGAAGCATGCGGGACTGCTGCTGTCGACGGTCATCACGAGCGCGGTCACCGGCGTGCTGCTCGGACGTCGACTGCACCGGCGCCTAGGCGCTCCCTGCGGCATCGGGCTGGCGCCCGTGGCGGGAGGCGTGATTCTGGCCGCCGGTCTGATGGGCGGAGCGGCCTGGTGGGTGCAGGCCCATGCGCTGAGCCTGCTGGGTGAATGGGCCTTGCCGGTCAAACTGGCGCAGGCGCTGGCCATGCTGGCCGCTGTGGCCGCTGGTGCTGCGGTCTATGCCGTGGGCGCGTGGGCGCTCTGCCGTCCCGTCGTGCGGGAAGTGATCCGCGAACTGCGTTTGAAGAAAGGGCACCGTGAACCGTGAACAGTAAACAGACGCCAGGCTTGAATATTGTGGTCGCCTGCGGCGGCACCGGCGGGCATGTCTTTCCGGGTTTGACAACGGCGCGCACCCTACGGTCACGCGGTCACGTGGTCACGGTCTGGCTTTCGGGCCGGGCGGTGGAGGAGGCTGCGCTGCCCGCCTGGGACGGCCCGATCTGGCGCACCGGCGCGCGGCCGCTTCGCGCGGGGACGTTTTTGGCGATAGTAGCGTCGGTCTTCCGCTGCGTGCGGCAGATGCGGCGAGTGCGGCCCGACCGCCTGCTGGCCATGGGCAGTTATGCGAGCCTGCCGCCGGCGGTGGCCGCGTGGCTGTGTGGCGTGCCCGTGGTGCTGCACGAGGCCAACACGGTTCCGGGGCAGGCGGTGGACGGACTATCGCGGCTGGCGCGGGTGACGGCGGTGAGTTTCCCCGGGACGGAAGCGGCGCTTCCCGGCCGGCGGGTGGTTCTGACGGGGCTGCCGGTGCGGCGCGAGCTTGCCGGAGCAGGTCGCCCGGCCAGGCCGACCACGGGGTTTGCGGTGCTGGTGACGGGCGGCAGTCAGGGAGCGCACGCGGTCAATGAGCGCTGCTGTGGCGCGCTGTGCCGGTTGGCGGCGCAGGGGTTTAACGGGCTGCGGGTCATGCATCAAAGCGGGGCGGCCGACGCCGATGGCCTGCGGGCGCGCTATGCGGCGGCGGGGGTCGACGCGCAGGTCGTTCCGTTCATCCGTGACATGGGGGCCGCATACGCCGCGGCCGACGTTGCGGTGTGTCGCGCCGGTGCCGTGACGTGTGCCGAACTCTGCCTCTGCGGCGTGCCGGCAATCCTGATCCCGCTGCCGAGCGCCGTGCGCGACCATCAACGGCACAATGCGGCTGCGCTCGTTACCGGCGGCGGTGCGATGCTTGCGGAACAAGGGACGTTGACGGACGACACACTGGCCGATCTGCTGCGCGGTCTGGCGGATGCCCCTTCGCGCCGAGCGGCCATGGCGGCCGCGCAGCTTCGGTTGGCCGTTCCTGACGCCGACGCGCGCCTCGCCGATTGCGTGGCGGGAGCGACTTCCTTAAAAAGCCGGGCGTGACATTCGAGCCGGAAAACGGTACTATTTCCATTTCAAGACAGCACGCTACGAGTGCGCTGTCGTCGCATCTGGAATTTTTTCGCCTATGGAACACAGCATTGAAAACACCCGGAATTTCTGCATCATTGCCCATATCGATCATGGGAAGACGACGCTGTCGGACCGCATTCTGGAGCTGACCCACACCATTGAGTCGCGGCTGATGCGAGAGCAGACGCTCGATGCGATGGATCTCGAGCGCGAGCGGGGGATCACCATCAAATGCCACCCCGTCTCGATGCATTACACGGCGCGGGATGGCCGCGTTTTCCGTTTCAACCTGATCGACACGCCCGGCCATGTCGATTTCACCTACGAAGTCTCTCGCAGCATGGGCGCCTGCGAGGGGGCGATTCTCGTGGTCGATGCGTGTCAGGGCGTCGAGGCGCAGACCGTTGCCAACGCCTATCTCGCGATCGATGCCGGGCTGGAGATTATTCCGGTCCTGAACAAGGTGGATCTGCCCGGCGCCGATGTGGAGGAGGTTTCCAAGCAGGTTGAGGACGTGCTGGGCATCAGCATGGAGCATCCGCTGCTGATCAGCGCCAAGACCGGTCTCAACGTGGATGAGGTCTTGGAAGCGGTGGTCACCCGCCTCCACCCACCCAAGACCCGCGGCAACGATGCGCCGTTGCGGGCGCTGGTCTTTGACTCGGTCTTTGATGCGTTCCGCGGCGTGATCCCCTACGTGCGGGTCGTGGACGGCTGCATCAAGGCGGGAGACACCGTGTGTTTTCTGAGCAACGGCGTGCAGACACAGGTGCGCGAGGTCGGCGTTTTTAGTCCCACGCAGAAGCCGCTAGCGGTGCTCGAAGCGGGCCAGGTCGGCTACCTGGCCGGCACGATCCGCGATCCGCGCGATGTGAAGATCGGCGACACGGTGACGACGGTCAAGGACGGCTCCTCCGAGGCTCTTCCGGGGTACAAGGAGGTGCGGCCGATGGTGTTCAGCGGCCTCTACCCGGTGAGCAGCGACGAATACGGGAAAGTACGCAACGGGCTTGAAAAGCTTCATTTGAATGACGCTGCTTTCAGCTTCCACTCGGAAAGCTCGGTCGCCCTGGGTTTTGGTTTTCGATGTGGATTTCTCGGGTTGCTCCACATGGAAGTGGTCCAGGAGCGGCTCCGCCGAGAATTTGATCTGGACATCATCAGCACCCATCCGGCCGTGGTTTACAAGCTGTTCATGAATGACGGAACCGTGGTGGACATCGACAATCCGACCCGGATGCCCGACGTGACGCGGATCGACCATATCGAGGAGCCGATCATCAAGGCGACAATCATTACGCCGAGCGTCTACATTGGCGAGATCATGCGTCTCGTGATGGACCGGCGCGGCGAGATGCGCACGACGGAAAGTCTCGACGCTAAGCGGGTGATCCTGACCTGCATGTTGCCGCTCAACGAGATTCTGATCGATTTCCATGACACCCTCAAGAGCATCAGCCGGGGCTATGCCTCGATGGATTATGAGCCGATCGGCTACCAGACCAGCGACATCGTCAAGATGGACATCTTGCTCAACGGCGAGGTTATCGACGCTTTTTCCTGCATGGTGCACAAGGACAAGGCGGTTTATCGCGGTCGCCAGATCTGCAAGGCGCTGAGCGAAGAGATCCCGCCGCACATGTTTAAGATCCCGGTTCAGGCCACGCTGGGCCGCAATATCATCGCCCGTGAAGATATCCGGGCCTTCCGCAAGGATGTGACGGCCAAGTTGTACGGCGGGGATGTCACCCGCAAGCAGAAAGTGCTGAAAAAACAAGCCGAAGGCAAGAAGCGGATGAAGGAATTCGGAACGGTCCGGGTGCCTCAGTCGGCCTTTATCGCCGTTCTCAAAGGCGGAAACGAATCGTAGAGATCGTAGGGGAATCGTAGGGACGGGGTCTCTGTGTCCGCCCGACGGGCACGGCCATTCGGATGCCGCCCCCAGGAGTGTCTATGACGGTATATGCAAGACTCGTTGAGATTCGCGCCACCTGGAAGGCACGCAAGCATCTGAAGGAGATGCTGAACAGCGCCGACACGGTCAAGGCGATGCGCGAGGATTTGCTGAACGACGCGGATCGCGCGGAGCTGGTCCGCATGATGGCCGACGCGCGTCGCGGTATTCGACGCGGTTCTAGAACCGAAGCCGATGCGATTACAGAAGCATTAAGCGACCTGCTCAATCGCCTTTCCCCCGTGCGTGCGTTCAGCGCGTGGCGGGGCAATTTCGAGGTGGTCGTGATCGCGCTTTCGGTGGCGATGGCTTTTCGCGCCTATTTCTACCAACCCTTCAAGATCCCGACGGGATCCATGTATCCCACGCTTTCGGGCATCGCGTCGTACGAGCAGGCGGCTCCCGGCACGTGGGATCGCCTGCCGCTCAAGCTGGTGAACTGGCTGGTGACCGGCGACTGGTACAAGGAAGTTCGCGTGAAGACGGGTGGCCAGGTTTCGAACGTGAAGAACGATGACGCCCGGCCGGGGTACGCCACCATCCAGATCGCGGGCGAGAAGTATTATGTGCCGAGCGATGCGTTTCAGCGGAAACAGTCGCTGCAGGTGAACAGCGAAGGCCGGATTGCATCGGGCGCGGTCCTGTGGTCTGGAATCGTGACGGATGGCGACTTTGTGTTTGTCAATCGCTGGATGTGGAACTTCCGCCGGCCGAGACGCGGCGAGGTCATGGTGTTTTCCACAGATCGGATCAGGGGGCTTACCCCTGGCACACACTACATCAAGCGGATGTGCGGCCTGCCGGGCGAGACCCTCTCCATCCGTCCGCCCCAATTGTTCATCAATGGCGACCCGGTGTCTGAACCCGCCCGAATCGGCATCATCTCCCGCCGCGAAAAAATAGCCGATTGGGCGCCCAACTATGCCGGGTTCACCGTGCCGGGTTTACGCGAAGCGATGGGACCCAAGGCGCTGCCGATGGCCGGCGACAGCGTGTCCCTCGCCGACACCGAGTATTATGCGCTGGGAGACAACAGCCCCAACAGCCTGGACAGCCGCTTCTGGGGTCCCGTTCCCGAACGCAACCTCATCGGCCCAGCGACGATCGTCTACTGGCCTTTCACTTCGCACCGTCTCGGATGGATTCGGTGAACGCGGACTTGATGAAGCAGAGCCTCTTTTAACGGCGGTACCGGACATGACGATCGAGAAGCACAAACCGTCGGATGCGGCCTCCGAAGTTGGGAATCCCGTCGTCGTCGAGAAGGTCGCGGGTTCGGTGGTGTCGCTCGTTTTTCGAAACGACGAGACCGGCTACACGGTATGCACGATCCGCCCATCAACCCCCAAGGGAGAGGTTTTTACGCTGGTCGGCTCGTGCGCCGCCGTCTGGGAGGGCGAAGAGATCACGGCCGATGGATCGTGGATTCGCCACCCGCAGCATGGTAAGCAGTTTCAAGCCGCATCGATCCTCTGCGTGACGCCAACCTCGGCCGAAGGGATCCGCCGCTATCTGGGGAGCGGTATGATCCGGGGCGTGGGTAAAGAGCTGGCCAAGCGGATTGTCGATCATTTCGGCGACACCACGCTGCAGGTCATCGAGAAGGAGTCGCGCCGCCTCGAGGAGGTGGAGGGGATCGGCAAACACCGCCGCAATCAGATCAAGGCGTCCTGGATCGAGCAGCGGAGCGTCCGTGACATCATGATCTTTCTGCAGTCCCATGGAATCGGGTCGGCGCAGGCGGCGCGCATCTTCCGGCAATATGGCCCCGACGCCATCGCGGTGGTCAAGTCCAACCCCTACCGCCTGTGCTCGGACGTCTGGGGGATCGGATTCAAAACCGCCGACGCGATCGCGCTCAGTGTCGGCGTGCCGCGTGAGTCCCCCGCCCGCGCCCGTGCCGGTCTGATCTACCTGTTGCAGTCTCAGGCCGATGAAGGCGGACACTGTTTCTGCCTGGAGGCCGACGTGATTCTCCATGCGCAGGAGCTGCTCGATATTCCCACGGAGACGCTGACCGAGGCGCTGGCCGATGAGATTGCCCGCGGCGCACTGGTCCGCGAAACGGGGCATATCTATCTGCGCGCCCTTTACGAGGCCGAGCGCGAGGTGGCCGCAGGGCTGTTGCGGCTGCTCAACCACGCCGTGCGGTTCCCCAGTATCGCCGCGCCGCGCGCGCTGATTTGGGCCGAGGGAAAGATGGGCATCCAGCTCGCCGATGCGCAGCGCGCCGCGCTGGTGACCGCCATCGAATCGAAAGTGGCCGTGATCACCGGCGGCCCCGGAGTCGGGAAAACCACGATCATCCGGGCGCTGACCGAGATATTCACCGCCCGACGCCTGACCGTTGCGCTCGCCGCGCCCACCGGCCGGGCGGCGAAGCGGATGAGCGAGGCGACCGGCCACGAGGCGCTCACTATCCACCGTCTGCTCAAATATAATCCCAATGATCATGCCTTTGAATACGACCGGGACAATCGGCTGGAAGGCGATGTGTTCATCCTCGATGAGTCCTCGATGGTCGACGTCCGCCTGATGAGCCAGTTGCTTGAAGCGCTCCCCGACACCGCCTCGCTGATCCTCGTGGGCGACACCGATCAGCTCCCCAGCGTGGGTCCCGGCAATGTCCTGCGCGATATCATCCGCTCCCGCGCCGTTCCGTGCAGCACCCTCGACACCATCTTTCGGCAGGACACCACCGGCCTGATTGTTCGCAACGCGCATCATATCAACCATGGCGAGATGATCGAAACGGCGGAAGGCGCGAGCGATTTCTACTTTATCGATACTGCGGAATCCGATACCATTCTCACGCGACTGGTCGATCTGGTGTCACGGCGCATCCCCCAGCGGTTCGGTCTTTCGCCGCTCGAAGATATCCAGGTGCTCACGCCGATGCGGCGCAACAGCCTCGGCGCCGAGAATCTCAACACGGTGCTTCAGCAGGCGTTGAATCCGAACGGAGACACCCTGGCGCGCGGTGGGACGCTGTTTCGCGCGAACGACCGTGTGATGCAGATTCGCAACAATTACGACAAGGACATTTACAACGGCGATATCGGTTTTGTGCGGTCGGTGGATGCTACGGCCCGTGAGATCGTGGTGACCTTTGACGGGCGGCCGGTGAAGTACGAGCAGGCCGAGCTGGACGAACTGGTCCTCGCCTACGCCTGCACCATTCATAAGTCGCAGGGGAGTGAGTATCCCGCCGTGGTGCTGATTCTCCATACGCAGCATTTCAAGCTGCTGCAACGGAATTTACTTTATACGGGGATCACCCGCGGCCGCCGACTGGTTTGCATCGTCGGTTCGCAGCAGGCGATCCGGATGGCTATTCGCAACAATCTCGTCTCCGAGCGCCGCACCGGTCTGCAAGACCGGTTGCGGCAGCGGGGATGATGTTTCAGGAACGTGGGGGAGGAAATGTCTCAGATTGCCTGTACGGTGTGTCCACACGGGTGCCTCTTGGGTGTGGGACAGATCGGGCGCTGCCGGGTGAGGCGGAACGTCGGGGGACGCCTCGTGTTGATGGCTTACGGGCATCCGTGCGCGGTGCATGTGGATCCGATTGCCAAAAAGCCGCTCTACCATTTTCTGCCGGCCACCAAGACCTTTTCGATCGGCACGGCGGGATGCAATCTGAGTTGCCTCAATTGCCAGAATGCCGATATTTCTCAGCGCAGCTTTACCAAGTCGCCGTCGTACGATCTGCCGCCGCG
This sequence comes from Kiritimatiellia bacterium, assembly GCA_044343885.1. Lineage (GTDB taxonomy): Bacteria > Verrucomicrobiota > Kiritimatiellia > RFP12 > JAAYNR01 > VGWG01. The sequence continues at coordinate 21,273 of JBIJDW010000004.1, read as the reverse complement.
GGCCGTGGCCGCGGCCGCGGAGGAAAACGGATGTCCGTCCGTATCCTACACCTACACCGAGCCGCTGATCGCCATCGAGTATGTCCGCGACTGCGCGCAGGTCTGCCGTGAGATGGGACTTCGAAACATCCTCGTCACGGCGGGCTATGCGACGGCCGAGACGGTCCGTGTGGCGGCGTCGGTGATCGACGCGGCGAATGTGGACATCAAGTCGATGAACGACGCCTTTTATCGTAAGGTCTGCGGCGTGGAGTCCGTCAAGCCCGTGCTGGATGCGCTGGTTCAGTTGCGCGCGGCGGGCGTCTGGCTCGAGGTGACGTATCTGATCATACCCACGCTGAACGACACCGACGCGGAATTCAAGCAGTTGGCCGGGTGGATTTCGGCGAATCTCGGTGCGGAGACGCCGTTGCATCTCTCGCGTTTCTATCCGGCCAATCAGCTTCCCGAACTTCCGTCCACGCCCGAGGAGTCCCTGCTGCTGGCGCGGGCCTGCGCGCTGGAGTCCGGATTGCGTCACGTGTATATCGGCAATGCCGACATCGTGGGCACGGACGACACGGCCTGCGCCGGCTGCGGCGCGGTACTTCTGCGTCGTCGCGGCTTCACAGTGTGCGAAAATCGTCTGCAGGACGGCAAATGCCCAACGTGCGGCCGTGCTGCGGCCGGGGTCTGGAGATGAGCCATGCATGAGGACCGGATCTTCGAGACGCCATTGGCCGGCCGCTGGTACCCCGCCGACCGGGAGGCGTTGCGGCGCGAATTGGCGGCGCTGACGCCGCAGCCCGCGCCCGCACCGATACCTGGCGTGCGCGCGGTCATCGTCCCCCATGCCGGCTACACCTACTCCGGGAAAGTGGCGATGGCGGCTTACGCCCGGATCGATCCCGGCCGGTATGACCGCGTGGTCGTGATGGGCCCGAGCCATTCCGTTGCTCTGCGCGATTGCGTGAGCGTGCTGGACGTGGCCCACATCCGGACGCCCCTGGGAGATTGTCCGGCCGATCCCGATTTCGCGCGACGCCTGCTGGCCACCCCCTTTGCCGTTGTTGAACCGCGCGCCCATGCACGCGAGCACAGCGACCAGATCCAGATCCCGCTGCTTCAATCGGTGTTTGCCGGGCGGCCGCTGCGCGTGGTCTCCCTCGTCTGCGGCCGGTTTTGCGACGCGGCGGCCAGCGCCTTCGGCCAGACGCTGCGCGGGATGCTGGACAGCCGCACGCTCCTCGTGGTGAGCACCGATTTCACGCACTACGGCCCCAACTTCGATTATGTGCCGTTCACCGACAACGTGTCCGGGCGGCTGCGCGAGCTGGATCACCGTGTGTTCGATCGGGTCGCCGCAGGGGACGCCCCCGGCTTCCGGCAGGTCCTGCAGGAGACCGGTGCAACGGTGTGCGGGGAGCATCCGCTGGCGATTTCCATCGCCGTTGCCGGTCCGCAGGCGACGGTCGGCGAGATCGCCTATGACCAGTCCGGTCGGATGACCGGTGACTGGGAAAATTCGGTGAGTTATCTGAGCGCATGGGTGGCGTGGTGAGGTGCGACATGTTGGACACGGCGACACGCGAGTGGTTGACGGCATTGGCGCGGCAGACGGTTGACGCGGCGGTGCGGCGCGGCGATGCGTCCCGGGAGGAGCCGGAGGAGCCGGAGGGGATCGGCGCGGGGGCGCGGCAGGTGATGGGCGGTTTTGTGACACTCACGCTGGACGGCGAGTTGCGCGGCTGCATCGGCGAGATTTTTCCGACGCGCGAGATCTGGCGGGTGGTGCGCGAGCAGGCCGTCAACGCCGCATTGCACGATCCGCGATTCCAGCCGTTGACGATCCAAGAGGCGCCGCGGGTGCGGATTGAGATTTCGGCCCTGACCGCGCCGGAACCGGTGGAGTCCTGGCGTGAGATCGTTCTTGGCCGCCACGGGATCGTCCTCAAGAAAGGCACCCGCAGCGCGGTCTTTCTGCCACAGGTTCCGGGTGAACAAGGGTGGGATCTCGAAACGACGCTCCGCTTTCTCTCACGCAAGGCCGGACTGGCCCCAGACGCCTGGGAACACGCCGCCCACTTTCTGGTCTTCGAAGCCGAAGTGTTTGGAGAAGCGTGACAGGGAGCCGGATGCAACGGATGCGAATTTAGCACGCGAGGTAAAAGGACGATATGAACGAACGCGGATGGACGAACTTTCATGCTCACACGAATGTGGACCCGTGTTGCGAGCCTGAGCTGACTCCGGCCTTATACGCCGGATTAGTGGGTGACGAAATGCGACGCGTGGTGATTACCGACCACGGTTTCATGCATTACTTCTTGCATGAGATTGACCTGTTGTGGTCCGGGCGATGGATGGAAGAACCCGAACACTTTGATGCGGTGCGGGAGATCGGCAACGCCAATCTCCGCGCGGGGATCGACAGAATCAGGAATCTGAAGAACGCCAATGTCTTTGTCGGCATCGAGACCGATATGATGCGAGATGGGCGGCTGACGCATGATCCGGCGTTCACGGACGAGTTTGACGTTATCCTTTGCGGCCTTCACTTCGCGCCGTGGATTGAGAAGCTTGAATCGGAAGAGGCGCGCGAGCGGGCGTGGCTGGATTTTGTGGATGCGCTGCTAGGCACGCCCGAGGTGGATGTGTTCTCTCACCCGTTCCGGTGGCTCGCCACGGTCAACAAGGGGCGCATCTCCGATGATGCGATCCGGCGCGTGCTCCGGTGGGTCGAAGAGCGCGGCGTGGCCCTGGAACTGAATTCGAATGCGAATACGCCGGAGACGGCGGAGGTGCGCATGCTCAGGATTGCTGCGGACCGCGGACTGCCGGTGGTCATCGGCACGGACTCCCATGCACGCGCCCAGATCACCAATTTCAGCATCGCGCGCCAGCGGCTGGCCAGCGCGGGCCTCACCCCCCAGGACCTGTACATTCCGGAGGTCGAGGACTTCATCGCCCGTAAAGGCCGACGGCAGTCGATGGCCTCGCGGCCGGTTGTCGATCGACCCGGACGGCCTATAACACCTGAGGCGCTTGCAAAACCTCCTTCGTCGGTTCTGCAAGCGCCGTATTCAGAAGCCAGAATTCAGTATTCAGAATTGTAACCCTTTCACGGGCAACGTGTTCTATTCTTCTGACTCCTGTCTTCTGTATTCTGACTTCGCTCTTGTAAAACACCCCAGAGGGGTTTTGCAAGAGCCTCACCTTAATGGGTCACGATTGGGGGTGTGGAAGAAAACGGGAAGAGAAGGGTTTAGGGTTGAAGGACTATCGTAATCCTAATCTTGATCTTAATCTGCCGGTGGAGAACGGATTACGATTAGGATTATGATCGGAAGCATCGCTAAGCAAGCGCCATTCGATTCAGGTTTCAGGGAAAGGCGCAAAGCGCGAGGTAGGGCAGCGGCGTCCCGCCGCGCCGCTGATGAGGGAGATGAATAAGGGAAAGATGAAAACGGAAAGTTGAAAGCTGAAATTGTGCAAGCGCTACGCTCATTTGCATTTCCTTTTATAACGATCAGCCAGTATTTTCATCCGTCCCGCTGCCGGTCGGGGCTACCCGTCACCGGCGGGTTGGTGGGACGCCGCCGATCTCGATTCTCGGACCGAGAAACTTCGGGCGTGTCCCGAGCAGGCACACGTCCAATACCGCCTTCACCCGGGCGAATTGCTCTCTCAGGCTGGTGCGGAAACTGTGGGCTGACGAGACCGCTCGCGCGTTGAAGCCAATCGCATCGATGCCTTCATGGCTGGCGAGGTAAATGGCCCGCTGATTATGAAACTCCTGCGAAATGACCGTGAGGGTGGTCTGGCCAAAGACTTCCTTGGCGCGTGCGATCGAATCGAGCGTCCTGAATCCGGCAAAATCGCAATAGATGATCCCGGCAGGAACACCGGCCGCCACGAGCGCCTGTTTCATTTCGGTCGATTCATCATATCCGGCCACGTGGTTGTCGCCGCTGACAATGATGTACTCAACCTTGTTTGCCTTGAAAAGGGTTGCCGCCGCAGCCACGCGATAGGAAAAGAAAAGATTCAACCGGCCATTCGAGAGGCGCTGCGAACAGCCCAGAAGGACGCCCACGCGCCGGTGGGGGATGAGCGAGATATCCGAGTAGGTTCGCCCCTTGGATGCCGCCCGGATTAAAACGCCAGCGCCGATGACGGCGACAACGGCCAGACAGGCCGTCACACCCACGATCACCTGGAGTTTCCGTTTCATCGGATTCCATTCACCCTGCGGCAACCGGGGGGGCGTCAGGAACGGTCAGGTCTTGTGCCGATAGATGATGCGCCCCTTGCTCAAATCGTAGGGGGAAATTTCGAGCGTCACCTTGTCGCCGGCGGCGATCTTGATGAAGAACTTGCGCATCTTGCCCGATATGTGGGCAAGCACTTCATGACCGTTGTCGAGTTTGACACGGTACATCGTGGCCGGCAATACTTTGATCACCGTGCCCATCACTTCAATGGCATCATCACTTGGCATACCGGAAGAACCTCAAACACGCATTTTCCCAAACAGGATTGACAGTATACGCCACAATGTCAGAAATACGCAAGCGTCGAAAATATCTGCTCGGATCTCCGCTTGCATTGGGACCATAGAAACGATACGATTAAAGCCTCGTTTTCACCCAGTGGATCGATTTATGTTAATCACGTTGCTCAAAGCCAAGCTGCATCACCTGCGCGTCACGCAAGCCGACCTCGAGTATCAGGGAAGCCTGACCATCGACGAGGATTTGATGGACGCCGTAGGATTGGTGTGTTTTGAGAAAATCCTGATCTCCGTGATGGAGAACGGCAACCGGTTGGAAACTTACGCCATCCCCGGCCCGCGTGGCAGCGGTGTCGCGTGTCTGAACGGCGCGGCCGCCCATCTCGGTTCGGTCGGCAACAGGCTGATCGTCATGGCGTTTTGCCAAATGAACCCCGAAGAGGCCAAGGGCCATCAGCCCCAGGTTGTCCGCCTCGGCCCGGGCAACCGGATTCTGGCGTCGGCCTATTGACATCATGGACATCCCTTGCACCCGCGCGGAGATGCTGGCCCTCGGATGGGATGAACCCGACGTGGTGCTGGTCTCCGGTGACGCGTTGATCGACACCCCGCATTCCGGAACGGCGGTGATTGCGCGCGTCCTGATCGACGCCGGTTTCCGGGTGGGCGTCATTGCGCAGCCCGACACGCGATCCCCGAACGACATCCGCCGCCTCGGCGCGCCCCGCCTCTTTTGGGGCGTCACCGCTGGTTGCGTCGATTCGATGGTCGCCAACACCACGGCCTCGGGGCGCAGGCGGCGGCAGGACGATTTCACTCCGGGCGGGGAGAATACACGCCGGCCCGACCGGGCCTCGATCGCCTATTCCAATCTGATCCGCAGCGCCTTCCGTCCCTGCGCGCCCATCGTACTGGGAGGCGTCGAGGCGAGCCTGCGCCGGATCACCCATTACGATTTCTGGACCGACCGCCTGCGCCGTCCGATCCTCTTCGATGCCAAGGCCGATATCCTCGTCTACGGCATGGCGGAGCGGACCATCATCCAATTGGCATCGGCCTTGCGCGATGGCTCGGACTGGCGGTCGATCCGTGGCCTCTGCTACGCCGTATCCGCGCCGCCCGCCGATGCGGTCTGCCTGCCCGCCTTTGCCGCGCTGACCGATCCCGCCGATCCCGATGCGGCCAAGCGGCTGTTTCTGGGGATGTTCCGTCTCTTTGCCGACAATCAGGATTCCGTGACGGCCCGCACCCTGGCCCAGCCGGTTGATTTGCGCTGGCTCATTCACAACCCGCCGGCCGCGCCGTTGGAGACCGGCGAACTCGACCGGGTGTACGCGCTGCCTTTCACACAGAACGTCCACCCGCACGATGCGGCGCGTGGCGCGGTGCGCGCCCTCGATACCGTTCGCTTCTCCCTGACCAGCCACCGCGGCTGCTACGGCGGCTGCGCCTTTTGCGCCATCGCCATGCACCAGGGACGGCGCGTGACCTGGCGTTCCGTCGGGTCGCTGGTGGACGAAGCGACCGGCTACACCCGGCATCCGGCTTTCAAGGGGATCATTCACGATGTCGGCGGACCTACGGCCAACATGTACGGGTTCGAATGCGCCTGCAAGAAACGAACGGGGGCCTGCGCCGACAAAGACTGTCTCTTCCCGTCCGTCTGCCCCTCCCTGCCGGTGACGCATGATCCGCAGATCCGCCTGCTGCAGGCGCTGCGCGAAATTCCCGGCGTGCGCAAGGTATTCGTCGGTTCGGGCATCCGCCCCGATCTGGTGCTCGCCGACACGCGGCATGGCGAGACCTATCTGGACACGCTCACGGCCAACCATGTCTCGGGCCAGCTCAAGCTCGCCCCCGAGCACAGCGAGCCGGGGGTTCTGCGTGTGATGCGCAAGCCCGGCATAGAAGGGCTGCTGAAATTCCGAAGTCGCTTTGAGGCGTGCAGCCGCGCCCACGGGCTGAAGCAGTTTCTGACCTACTACTTCATCGCCGCCCATCCCGGATGCACCGAGGCCGACATGCGCCGCCTGAGCGAATTCGCGCACACCCACCTCCGCCTCGCTCCCGAGCAGGTGCAAATCTTCACGCCCACACCCTCCACCTGGTCAACGGCCATCTGGTGGACCGGTCTCGACCCGGATACGGGGGCGCCGGTCTTTGTCGAAAGACGGACACGCGAGCGGCAAACGCAGAAGGATATCCTGACGGGCGAAGAAAGGTGAGGCCGCTCATTTGCCGCCGGATTCGGGAGGGCTGCTATTGCGGGCCGGAACAGCCGCCCCCGCAGGCGAGTCGGACGCGATCAGGTCTGCCAGCAGGGCATGCTCCTTGACTCGAAGCAGCGTGAGATGGCTCTCCCCCTCGACGATTCGCTGGGTCTCCAGAATCTCGAACATCGTTTGCGCCACACTCGTGTCGGTGCAGATCTCGGCCATCGCCTTGCCGACAATGGCCGGCCGCACCGCCGCCGCCTTGCCGAATTCTATCGCGGCCTCGCGTTCAGCCGTGCTCTTGATGATGCTCACCTGATTGACGCCATCCTGCTTGATGGCCGCCGTGACCTGGCGCAACCGGTTCACCACCTTGCTCTCGATCTGACGGATCATCTCGGGGTCCCGGAAGTGGACCTTGCGAATGTAGATCGATCCCAGCTTGTAGCCCCACTCGTGCGATTTGGGCGTGACCTCTTCGCGCACCGTGCGGCTCATGGTGTGCCGATCCACCAGCATCTTCGCCAGCGGCAGATTGCTCAGGCAGCGGACAGTCGAATTGCTGACGTTCGCCGCCAGCGACCCGCGCGGGTCGATGTTCTTGAAGAGATAGGACACCGGATCGCTGATAAACATCTCGTACCAGATGCCGATGCCCATCGGCGCCCCCTCCTCGGAGTTCACCGGCTGGCTGCGCAGGTATTCCTGATCCAGACGCATGTCGGTCAGGTGACAGCGTCCCAGCCAGCGGACAAACAGCGCCTTCCATCCCAATAGCGGCCACAGGAACGCGAATCCCGGTACGTCCAAGACACCGATCACCTTGCCGAACAGCACATACACCTGGCATTCGCGCTCCCGCACGATCGCGTAGATCCCCAGAAGGCGCGCTACGCCCAGCACCACCGGCACGCCGATCAGAAGCCCGAAGAATGTCGCGACCGCCGCTATCAGAGTGGGATGGTTCATGGCTGCACCTCCGCGATGACGCGCTTGGCGCGGGAGAAGAGACCCAGTTTCACGGTTCGTAGATACGCGATCATAGCCGCCTGGCCGTTCTGCTTGAGGATTCCGAGCTGGGCCGCCAGACGCTGCAACGGTTCGACGTCCGCCAGCGCCTTCAGCGTTTCGATTTCGACCGCGCGCCGGGACTGCACGATGCGCTGGTCGGCGCCCGCGGTGGCCAGACTGATGTCCGACGACACCTGATTGTGGGCCGTGTTGATTGCAGCCAGCGCCGACTCCACCTCCGGAGGCGGATCGATCCCCGTAATCAGCGACGCGTCGAGCACAATCCCGTACCGGGCCTGCGAACACTGGCACTCCCGGTCCATGTGCTCGTTCAGGTCCCGCAGGTTCTTGCGGAGATCGTTGATGGATATCCCCTCGACCAGAACGGCTTCCATCGATCCATCGGCGCCTTTCTTGCCAGGAGCTTCGAAGGTGGCGATTCGCTCGCGCAACACCGAGACGAAGAACCCCATCACATGCGCGAACGGATTGGACACGCCGAAGAGATAAGCATACAGATTCCGCTCCGACGCCTGAAACCGGATCTGACCGGTCAGCCCCGTGTCCAACTGATCCTTGGTGACCGCATCGAGCATGGTGCCGTTGCGGTTGGCTTGGGGAGACTCGGGATCAAAGGCCATGTTGCAGGTTTCGGTGGCGATCGAGATCTTGTGAATCCGCTCCCAGGGCCATTTGAAATACGGGCCGCCGGGCATGATGATGCGGATCTGCGGATAACAATACCGCTCGCGCTCGGTCTCCCGCAACGACGCGGAGATCGGGTCGTCAAGCGTGGTCAGGTTGCCCAACCGCTGAGCACGCCCGAAGACCGTCTTCGCCGCCCGTTCGTTTGGGCCGACGATGTATAGCCCGGTCAGGATGAAACGCACCACAAACCAGGCCAGAAAGCCAATGATCAGTCCTGTCATCATGTTTGTGCTCCTGTTATCGCGCCTCGGCAGGCGAAAAGAATCACCTGCGGGTGGTCGTCGCCGCTTGAAAAAATTACAGAGCGAGCGTAATGGATACGCACAGGAATGTCAATGACTCCCGGACACGAATTGTTCCAGCAGCATGGAGAGTGTCGTGGCGCTGGCTTGACGGCGGATGCATTCGCGATTGCCAGAAAAAACGTAGCGGCGGACAATCCGGGCGGCCGGGCCGACCACGGCGATGTAGACGAGACCGACCGGCTTGTCGACGCTGCCGCCATCAGGGCCGGCGATGCCGGTGACTGCGGCGGCCAGATCGGTGCGCAGGAGCGCGCGGACATGATCGGCCAGCAAGACGGCGGTGTCGCGACTCACGGCACCCGACGTGTCGAGCACGGCTTGAGGCACGCCGAGCAATTCGCGTTTGACGGCATCGGCGTAACAGACAATCCCGCCGGTGAAGACGGCGGAGGAGCCTGAGACGGCGGTGACATGACGGGAGACCATGCCGCCGGTGCAGGATTCGGCGAGCGAGAGGGTCAGCCCCCGCTCAGTGAGTTTCTTGACCAGTTGGATTTCAGGTGTCATGACCATTATTAAAGCATATTTCGGCGGACTTGTCCACCTCGAAAAATTAATTATAATAGATGTAAACTATTGCAGAGAAATAGTTTACAAATGACATGGAATCATTACTGGAAAGTTATCCGGGCTTCGCGAGTGGATGTTCGAGCGTCCTGATTCCAGCTTCCTCCGCATTCGCTCTTGACCTTGCGGGGGGAAATGGGGTATACCCCGGCGATCATGTTCATGCGGGAACCAGATTTGGTGGTGCGGGCGCCGGCCAAGGTCAATCTGACATTGGAGATTTTAGGTTTGCGGCCGGACGGATACCACGAATTGCGCAGCATCCTGATGCCGATCGGGGTGTGTGACGATCTGGCTTTTTGGCGGACGGATGACGGGCGGGTGGAGACGGTGGTGGAGGCCGAGGCGGGGGTGAGCCTGGAGGCGATGGGCGACCCCGAAAAAAATCTAGCGACGCGCATGGCGCGGCTTTTGCAGTCGGAATTTCATATTGAGCAGGGCGTGCGCATACGGATCCGCAAGCGGATACCGGTGGGCGGCGGTTTGGGCGGGGGGAGCGCCGATGCGGCCGGGACGCTGGTCGGGATCAACGCCTTGTGGCGGCTCGGGCTTACGCACCGGGCGATGCTCGAACTAGGGGCGCGGTTGGGCAGTGACATCCCGGCGCTGGTGCACGGCGGCGCGGTTGTCATGGAGGGCCGGGGCGAGCGGATCAGTCCGATGGATCTGCCTGACGGGGGTTCCGGGTGCCGTTTCTGGCTGGTCGTGGCGAACCCCGGAATTGTCTGTCCGACGGCAGAGATTTACCGTCTCCATAATGGGAGCTTGACGATTCGACCTGATTTCTTCCATAATACCCTCCTTTCGATCCGGGCTGGTGACGTGAGTGCAGCTTCCCGGTATTTGTACAACGGTTTGCAGCCCGTGGTGTTCAAGCACTTCCCGGCGACGCAGGACTTAGCCATGAGGCTGCGTGCGGCGGGTGCGTTGGGTGTGCTGGTGTCGGGTAGCGGCGCGTCGGTATTCGCGCTGGTACGTGATCAAGCGCACGGCGACGCGGTGCGCGAGCGCCTTGGTTGTGGATTTTGGAGCGTAGTGACGACAACACTGCCCGATGGTGTAATGGCAGCACATGGGCCTTTGGAGCCTTGAGTCCTGGTTCGAATCCAGGTCGGGCAACCAAAAAAGGCGGAGATGCAGACCGTGAGAAATGGGTGTGACAACGTGAGCGCGGGGGCGACTGACATGCGGATTTTTTCCGGAACGGCCAATCCGGCCTTGGCCGAGCGGATGGCCGTTTGCCTGCAAACCGATCTAGGCGCGATCGATATTCGCCGTTTTCCTGATGGCGAGACCTTTGTCAAGATTCAGGACAACATTCGCGGCAAGGATGTGTTCATTGTGCAGTCGGTGTGCCGGCAGCCCAACGAGATGCTCATGGAGCTGCTGATCATGATTGACGCGATGCAGCGGGCCTCAGCGGCGCGCATCACGGCGGTTCTTCCCTACTTCGGTTACGCCCGTCAGGACCGCAAGGACCAACCTCGCGTGCCGATCACGGCCAAGCTCGTGGCCAACCTGCTGGTGGCTGCGGGCGCGAATCGCGTGTTGGCGATGGACCTGCACTCCCAGCAAATCCAGGGGTTCTTTGATATTCCGGTGGATCACCTGTACGCCGCGCCGATCATGGTGAAGTATCTTCGTGAGAGAAAGCTGAGCAAGCCGCTGGTCGTCAGCCCCGATACCGGCGGAGTGAAAGTGGCCTACTCCTATTCGCAGATGCTGGGCACGGGGCTGGCCATCGTCGCGAAGCAGCGACTGGGGCCCACGGAGGTAGACGCCTTCAGCGTTGTCGGCAACGTAGAAGGCTGCGACGTGATCATGGTTGACGACCTGGCAACGACGTGCGGCACGCTGTGTGCGGCCGCAAAAATTCTCAAGGCGCATGGCGCGGCGAGCATCCGCGCCGCTGTGACGCACGGCACCCTGACGGAGCAGGGCCTGCAGCGGCTGAAGGACTCCTGCATCGAGGAGCTGGTGGTGACGGACACGGTGCCGATGATCGAAAGCGATGGCTTTCCGGTCACGGTCCTTTCGGTTGCCGAGCTTCTCGGCGAGGCCATCATGCGAATCCACAACGACCAATCCGTCAGCTCGCTGTTCCGCCTGTAGGCCGGGGCGGGAGGCGCGATCAGAGACAGACACCGCATAAAGGAAAGACTATGGCGAAAGAAATCAGAATGAAGGCGGCTGTGAGGCCGGAGCTGGGTACCACGGCGGCACGCCGTTTGCGTCGCACGGGAGTTTTGCCGGGAGCGGTCAAACGTCTCTCGGGCGTTTCCGAATCGGTCGGGCTGGATGCGCATGCGTTTGAAAACACGATGCGCCACCATTCCGGCGACACGCTGCTGGTGACGCTGGATCTGGGCGGCGCGGATGTGCTGACGCTCTTGCGCGAGGTGCAGCACGACGTGATCAGCGGGCTGGCGATCCACGCCGATTTCGGCGAGATATCGCTAACCAAGAAGCTTCGCGTGTCGATCCTGCTCAAGCTGATCGGCGAAGCCGACGGCGTAAAAAATGGCGGCGGCATTCTGGAGCAGACGCTGCGTCATGTGGATGTCGAGTGCTTGCCCGCCGATCTCGTCGAATCCGTCGACGTCGACATTTCGGCGCTGAAGCTGGGCGAGTCGCTGACGGTTGGCGAGCTGACGCTCGCTTCGAGCTACACCGTGTTGACGCACGCCAATCTCACGGTGGCCACGGTGGTGGCGCCGGTGGCCGAAGAAGTGGTGGCGGTGGTTGAGGGTGCTGTTGCGGCTGGCGCGGAGCCGGCGGTCATCACCAAGGGCAAGAAGGAGGATGCCGGGGAGGCGGCCGGAGCCGACAAGAAGGCGGCCGGATCCGATAAGAAGGCTTCGGAGAAGAAATGATGATGGCTGGTGCGCCCCAGTCTAGGCGATGCGTGAAAGTGATTGCCGGATTGGGCAACCCCGGGCGGGAATACGAGCAAACGCCGCATAATGTCGGTTTCGACGTTGTGGAAGCGCTTTGCGGGCGGTTCGCGGCGGAGTGGCACACGAGTCGGCGGTTTCAGGCGCGGATCGCGAAGACGGCGCATGCGGGGGAGACGGTTCTGCTGGTTCAGCCGCTGACGTACATGAATCTGAGCGGTTCCAGTGTCGCACCGATTCTTCGCTATCATGGCGGCACCGCCGACGATCTGATCATCGTCGCGGATGACGCCGATCTGCCGCTCGGCCGGTTGAGGGTGAAGCCCTCGGGCGGGAGTGGCGGGCATCGCGGGCTGGCCTCGGTCATCGAGGCGATCGGCACCGAGGCCTTCACGCGCGTCCGGTTGGGCGTCGGGCGTGATAGCAGCGGCGGGCTGGTGAGCCATGTGCTGGGCCGATTGGATGGCGCAAGCCTCGAACAGGCCCGGAAGACGATCGAGACGGCCGCGGAAGCGGTGTGCTGCCTCCTGACAGAGGGGGTGGCGGAGGCGATGAACCGGTACAATGGCTGGCGTGCCGAGGAAGCACAGCCGGCAGAGAGTGTTAAAGGATTGAGAGCATGAATAAGTACGACGGGCTTTACATCTTCGCCGGCTTGGCGAAGGACGAGAATCTGGACACGTTGGTTGGCAAGGTGCAGGGGGAGGTCACCCGGTTGCACGGCGCCATCCTCAACACCGAAGTGCTGGGCAGGCGGACGTTCTCGCGTCCCATGCACAAGCAGGAGAACGGCACCTATGTGCGCATCCGCTTCGAGCTGGCGCCGGAACAAGTCCAGGCGCTGACGGCGCGCTATCACCTGATGGACGAGGTGTTCCGCGTGCAGATTCTGTCTGTGGATGAGCGTCGCGAGGCGGTGCTCATCGAGCAGGCCGCGAAATTCCGGGCGCGTGAGGCGGCCCGTCAGGCCGCAGCCGATGAAGCCGCAGCCGCTGCCGGTCAGGCTTCCCTGGCCGCACGGGAAGGGTAATGGAAGGACGGGGAGGCCGGGCATGGCATCGTTCAACAAAGTCATTCTGATGGGGAACCTGACGCGCGACCCTGAGATCAAGCAGGCGCCGTCGGGCAATTCCGTGGCCGATTTCCGGCTCGCCGTCTCGGAGCGCTACCGGGACAAGCAGACGGGGGAGACCAAGGAAGTGACCTGTTATGTGGACGTGGCCGCATGGGGCCGGCAGGCCGAGGTCTGTCAGCAATACCTTGCGAAAGGCCGTTCTGTCCTCGTGGAGGGGCGGTTGCAATATGACGAATGGAAGACCAAGGAGGGGGAGAATCGCAGTAAGCTGCGGGTTCGGGCGGACAACATCCGCTTCCTCAGTCCGTCTCCTGGCGCTCGTGAAGCTGCAGGCGCATCAGCTGGAAATCCAGCGCCCGCGGCCTCTTCCACCCCTGCAGCATCCCACGCGAAACCGACGGACGATGTGCCGCCGGAACCGGCTGGCGACACCGACGACCTCCCTTTTTAACCAACACAAGCACGAACACGACGAAGGAGTCAGATCATGGCTTTCAAGAGAAACACCGAGAAGCGAAACGATAAGAACGAGCGGAATGACCGGAACGATCCCGCTGGCGGACCCCGCAAGCGGGCGCGCTATTTGGACCCCAACACGATTGTGGACCGGGACGACACCGATTTTCTGCGCCGGTTTGTTACCGAGCATGGCAAGATCATCCCCGCCCGCATCACGGGCGTCACGGCGATGCAGCAGCGGGAAATCAAGCGCGGCGTGCGCCGCGCCCGCACGATGGGATTGTTGGCGTAAGCTTGGAAGGATGCGAATACAATGGCTACCGAAGTATTATTGATGGCGGATGTTGCCAATCTGGGCAAGGCGGGTGACGTGGTGAAGGTCGCGGATGGCTACGCGCGCAATTACCTGCAGCCGCAGGATCTGGCCGCGCCCGTGACCCAGGCCTCGTTGCGCCGGCTGGACAAGTTGCGCAAGGAGCGCGAAGAGCTTTCCCGCATCCAGCGGGCCGAGGCGTCTACCAAGGCCGGCAAGTTGAAGGGGATGGTGCTGACGATCACCGCGAAGACCACCGACGGCCAGCGGCTGTACGGCTCGGTCACGACGTCAGACCTCGCCACCCAGATGGAGGCGAAGGGCGTCTGCGTGGACCGCAGCCAGATTGTCTTGGCGGAGCCGATCAAGGAGATCGGCACGTACACGCTCGACATCAAGCTGCATGCCGAGGTCACGGCGACCATTACGGTCAGCGTCGTCGAGGGCTAGGCCATGGCACACGGATCCGTCACGACTGCAGCGGCGCTCGCACTGCGGGTGCCGCCGCATAATGCGGAGGCCGAGCGCGGCGTGTTGGGGTCTCTCCTGTTGGATTCGACCCGGGTGATGGACCTGTGTCTGGCTCAGGGGCTGCTCCCCGAGTCGTTTTATGTGCCGCAGAATCGGACGCTGTTCTCGATTCTTCTGGAGATGCAGCGTGCCAATGCGGTGATCGACATGATCACCGTCAGCGAGCGGTTGCGGGCGTCCGGGTTGCTGCAGAGCCCGGGCGGACCGGCCCTGATCGAGGAACTCGTTGACCAGACCCCCACCTCGGCGCACGCCGAGTATTACATCGAGCTGGTTCATCAGAAGCACCTGTTGCGCTGCATCATCGACTGCGCGCGCGAGGCCGAATCGGCCTGCTACGAAACCCGACAGAGCGCCGATTTGGTGCTGAGCGGCGCCGAGCAGGCGTTTCTCAACATCACGGATCGGCAGCGGGGGTTTGTCGGAACCTGGCCCAAGGCGGTGAACGACACCGTCGCGCACATCTCCAAGCTGCTGGATCTGGGCCCCGGCGGTATCTCGGGGCTGCCGACCGGCCTGCACAATCTCGACGCCAAGACGCGGGGGCTGCGTGCGGGCGAAATGATCGTCCTGGCGGCGCGCCCCTCGATGGGCAAGACGTCGCTGGCGATGAACATCGCCGAGTGCGTCGCGTTGGGACAGGACATCAACGGCCGTCCGTTGGTGGGCGACCATGCGCGGCACCATCCGGTTGCCGTGTTCAGCTTGGAAA
Organism: Kiritimatiellia bacterium; assembly: GCA_044343885.1. Lineage (GTDB taxonomy): Bacteria > Verrucomicrobiota > Kiritimatiellia > RFP12 > JAAYNR01 > VGWG01. Next base: position 5,993 of record JBIJDW010000004.1, on the reverse strand, counting down.
TGTCCCAGGAGGCTTTGGCGCTTCGAATGCTGTGCGGTCTGGCCGGCGTCTCATCCTACAAGATTGAGAGCGGCATGGTGAGCAACAAGAGCGTCGGCACGCAAATCACTCGCGCCGCCTCGTTGATTTCTAAGGCGCCGCTCTATGTGGACGACACCGGCGGGCTGGACGTGATGGAGATGCGGGCGCGGGCGCGGCGGATGAAGAAGAAATACAACATCGAGCTGGTGGTGATTGACTATCTGCAATTGCTCAACTGCCGCGATGTCGCGCGGCAGGGGCGTCAGCAGGAGACCGCCGCCGTCTCGGCGAATCTCAAGGCCATGGCCAAGGAACTGAAGATCCCGGTGATCGTGCTCTCGCAGCTCAGCCGTGCCCCGGAGCAGCGGGGCGACAAGAATGCCCGGCCCAAGCTTTCGGACTTGCGTGATTCGGGCGCGATCGAACAGGATGCCGATGTGGCGCTCCTGCTGCGTCGCCCGTGCCGCAACCCTAGCGACGATGAGTATGAGGACAAGAGTCTGGCGATCGTGGACATCGCCAAGCACCGCAATGGCCCCACGGGCGAGGTGCGGCTCAACTTCGATGAGACGCTGACCCGCTTCCACGACCGCGCCTCAGACCACGGCGCGGGCGGCGACGCCGAACCCGACCGGGAAGACACGGGAGCGTGATGCTTTCGGAGATGCAGGATGGTGTGGGGCGATGGCCGCCGTCGGGAGGGATCGCATCCATAGCCCACCGGCATTTGGGGAAGCGGGTAAGGGTGGTCGGTTAAGTGTAAGCGGGTAAGTGTATCCGGTTAAGGGTAAGCGGTTAAGGGTATCCGGGTTAAGGGTAAGCGGTTAAGGGTATCCGGTTAAGGGTAAGCGGTTAAGGGTATCCGGTTAAGGGTAAGCGGTTAAGGGTATCCGGTTAAGGGTAAGCGGTTAAGGGTAAGCGGTTAAGGGTATCCGGTTAAGGGTATCCGGTTAAGGGTAAGCGGTTAAGGGTAAGCGGTTAAGGGTATCCGGTTAAGTGTAAGCGGTTAAGGGTGGAGAGGTCGTCGCTATGACAGAACCTTTCGGGCATGAAAAGTTGATCGTTTACCAGACGGGCTTGCGCTTTGCAGCGGTTCGTCGCGCTTTGCTCGACGGGCTGCCACGGCGTGTTGCCGCATGCGATCATCTGACTCGTGGAGCGGAGAGCATTCTGGTCAACATTGCCCACGCCAATAGCACATGGTCTGCAGGCGAGCGGATCGTCTATTTGGGGCAGGCCAACGGGTCCGCGCTCGAGTGTGCTGCCTGTCTTGATATACTCGTCGCCAAGAACCTGCTGGCGGCTGATGATGTCTATTCTGGCAAGAGCCTGCTGGCGGAGGTCGTCAGCATGCTCATCACCATGCGCAAGACCGCAGCCAACAGGGTCCGCGAAGAGCATGCGGAGTATCGCACAAAGAAGGGCAGGCTGTTCGACCACGAGGACCTGGACGTCTATCAGTTGGCACTCCAACTCGTTGCCTGGCTTGATCCGATGTTGCTGATGTTCTCCTGCAGCGCCGATCTCAAGGCCAAACTCGACAAGTCAACGACGTCCGTCGTTCTCAATATTGCCGAGGGCAACGGACGCTTTACCGGCACGGATCAGGCAGCGTTCTACGAAACCGCATACAAGGCCGCCATTCAATCGATGGCTCTGATCGATCTGGCTGCCGCAGACGCCGTCGCCGAGGTGCCGCGCGTCGAACAGGGCCGCGAATGGCTCCGGCGTATTGCGGCCATGCTCTCGGCGCTCTCCAAGGTTGCAACCCGTGACTAACACACTCGTACCCTTAACCGGCTACCCTTAACCGTCACCCTTACTCGGCTACCCTTAACCGTCACTCTTACTCGGATACCCTTAACCGACCCGCTTAAACAGCCTTGCCGTGCGGCAGGCTTTGTAGTGAATGATCTGCCGGTTTTGGGTTCACCCCAAGGCATTGATCCATCAGGGAGACGAAGTCCCAGCAGGCTTGTTTCTCCCAATCGCCTCGATCCGGCTGACGGGCACCTCGTAACCTTTTCCGCACATGTGGCAATAAATCTGGGCGGGATGGGCGGAGCGTACGAGTTCGGCAATTTCGTCGGCGGTGAGCGCGCCGAGCAGGGACTCGACCCGTTCGAGGGAGCAGCGGCAGCGGAACGCGAGCGACCGGGGCGGATCCAGCCGGATGTCGGCGAGGCCGACGGTCTCGCACCAGTCTTTGGCCGAGCTGCCGCACTCGAGCGCCTCCAATGCGGTTCCATCGGCGAACAGGGCTGTGATGCGCGCGAATTCACGCGGATCGCCGTCGGGCAGGCGCTCGACCAAGACGCCTCGGGCCAGATCGACGGCTCCCCCATACTCCAGGGAGGCGATCTGCACGACTGCGGGACGCTGCAGCGAGCGGACGAAATACCCTTCGACAGCAGCCAGCGGCGATGCGGGCGAGATCGTGAACGCCGCCTGACTGACCATGCGGCCCGGCACGGCCCGGATGATCTGCACGTCGGCGCGTTCGCCACACGCCTCCTGCGCGGCGATATCGTCGCGCCCGTCAAACTCATTGAGCACCTTGACGTTGGTGTAGCCCCGGAGCGCCCCGTCGGCGGCCATCTCAACCAGCAGCCCTTGGAGCGGCCCCGATAGCTGCATCCGCAAGACGATCGTCTCGTCCGGGTTGTTGAGATCGGCGCCGAGCAGCGCGACGGCAACCAGCGCCTCGGCCTGCGCCATACCCGCCGTTGGCCCGGAGAGGTGGTTTTGCTCCAGCGCCCGCGCCGAATCGGTGACCTCGGCATAAACCAGACGCAGCTTCGCACCGGGTGAAAATCCCGTGGTCAGCAAATCAGATGACTTCGGCATGATCATGCGCACCGTCCACTTCACAGGTTTTGGCAACGGGGTTGTCTGCCCCGCGTTCAGGGTTAGATTCCGTTTCCATTGAGCATGTCGATCTGCCAATCGCCAACCGGCTGCAGCGTCGTGTGCGGGGCTGGCGCGACGGGCGCGGTGCGTTCCTGAGCCGCGGGTGACGGAGACCTCCCAGGCTGCGCGGCCTCGAGCGCCTCGATCCGGGTCATCAGCAGATCTTTAAGCACATCCACGCGACGCGCCTGCCGCTCCAGAGACCACAGGGTGAAAGCCCATTTGCCCTTGAAATTAAACACCTTCCGCAATTCGGGGTCAAAGGCGTCGAACTGCTCCCGCCGACGGACGTAGATCCAATGCATCTCGCGCGTCTTGCTGGCAAACCCATGGAAGAAACGCTCGCCGACATCGCTCAACGAAATAAAAGTTTGATGCTCCTGCCAGAACGCAAACACGACCTCGGCGAAGCGTCCCATGTAAAAATCGAACAGTTCCGACACGTTTGCATTTGACCATTCGGTGTTGGGCCAGCCCATGGCTCCGCGGATGGAGCAGAACAGGACGTGGATCGGCATCTCGCGCAGCATGTTGACGTCATAGCCGAATTCGATGATTTCCTTGCCTTCGCCGAACCGACAGGAGCGCATCTCGGGCAGGTAGCGCTTCATCACGAGCGTCTGCGCGGCCGCGCTGCCCATCAGGGCCGCCACCGCGAGGATGGCGTCGGGGTTTTCGATGCCTTCGGAGCCACCTTCATCAGCCGGCATCAGGAACCGGTTGCGCGGGATCGTGCCGAAGGGGTCGCCCTGACACCGGTTGCGAATGAAGTAGTTGACGTCGCGATCACTGTGCGCGTCGTGGCGCGCGAGCATGTGATAGGTGCACAGGTTCATGCCCAGGCTCTTGTAAGCCGCGACGCGCGCCAGCATATAGCTGCCATAGCCGGGCATGGTGTGGGCCAGGCGTTTTTCGATCAGCCGCATCGGAATCGGCATCCGGTTGGTCTTGTAGACGATTTCGCGGGTTTCACCGAAGCCGAGCGCTTGAGCCATCTTGACGCGCACCTCGTAGATATTGACGTGTTCGATGGTCTCGCCATGGCTCATCCCGGACTGGAGATACTCCAGGATGGCGCGCGAACGGTTGTCCGTGAGCGAATGGATGTCGGGACGGCCGCCCCGATACGTCGCGCCCGGGAGCGCGGTGCGGCGGTCGTCAAACGCCGATACGACCTCGTCGGGTGTGCCGAGGTAGACCTCCCCGGTGAGATGGCGGTACATGGTTTCGACAAAGGCGTCGCTGGCGTCATCCGCGAGCTTCGGGTCGTCGAGCGAGCGGCGGAACAGGTCGTCAATGCGGCGGATTCCTGACTCGACATCCACGGTGCGGAGCCGGTTCAGCGTCATCCCTTCAAGCAGATTCTCCATCTGCGGCAGGAGCGCGGTTTCGGCCGTTCCCGGACGCATGCCGAACAACTCGATTTCGTGATGGCCGTGGAATTTTTCAATCCGGGTATTGGATGCGCGTAAACCTTCGGGAACCGCCACCAGTTCCCGAATCCCGGCCAGAAAGGCGCTGTAGTCGGTCGTCACCCATTCCGCGAGCTGGTGAAAATCGCGGTACGAGAGGAAATGAACACCGCGGGCGCTGTGGTAGAACTGGAGCCGGGTCGTCAGGCGGGACCGGCTGCTCCGCAGCGCCAGATCCATTTCCTGGCGCGTCCACGCGAGCGGCCGGATCCGCCACTCCTGTCCTTGCTTGCGGTAGTAGGCCAGCGTCGAATCGGTGCGTTCGGCCATGACGATGGTGTCGATCGGCACGCCCAGCGTCTGAAGCCAGGCGTCGGCGTCGATCAGTTTTGCTTCCGGGACATCGCGCTGCGACAATTCAAACGTGTCGCCCACAATGTTGCCGCACACGATTTCGCGTTGCAGGAGCGGGCCGCGCTTCTTCTGCGGAACACGGCCCAGATTCCAGAACTGGCCGTTCAGCAGGGGTAGGGCCGCGACGCTGTGGTTGCCCTTGGTCAGAGAGAAGATGTAGCCGGGCGCGCCGGGAATCAGCGCGGCCTTGCGGACGATCAGGATCGGGTCACGCTCCGCGCGCGACAGGAGGCTCCAGACGCCCTTCTCAAAGACAAAGGTGTCGCAGCCCCAGTCATAGGCGAGAAACGTGCGATCGCTTCCCAGCGCACGGACACAGACGACCTCCGGCTTGCACCGGGCCTCTCGTCGCACACGCGTGATAAAGTTCCAGACCGCGTTCGTCACTCCGTCGATCCCTTTCTGATGTCCGTTTTCGTCACGCGCTCCAGATCTGCACTGTGGCTGAGCAACCCCGCCAGCGCCCGCAAACCGCAGGTCTGCGCTTGCCGTTCCGCCAGCGCCAGGGCTGTCGGAATGTAGCGCGCAAACGGCAACCGCATCGCGGCCAATCGCGCATAGGCGCCGAGTGCTTGCAGCAGCCGTTGGACGGCAGCCCAAGGGAAAATATCCAGGTTAACCGTGTCGCCGCATAGGGTAGCATAACGGTGGAGCAGAAGCGAGCGCGCAGAATCGTCCAGCGCCACATACGGGTCGCACAGTAGCGAGGCGAGATCATAGGCGGCGGGGCCCAAACGCATGCCTTGAAAATCGATCAGCGCAATCCGGTTGCCTCGGAAAAGAATGTTGCTGGACTGGAGATCCCGGTGAACCACGACGAGCGGCGCTCCCAACAGCCGTCGTGAAACCGTTTCCAAATCCTCTCGAACGGCCTCACCGATCGCTTCCAGACCCTGCCGGCCGCGAATGAGATGGTGTTCGAAGAGATCGTGCTCCCATCCATACACCGCCGCGTCGAAGGCGGGTTCCATCGCCGTGCCGCGCAGCCGCACCAGTGCCGTGGCCCGCATGTGCAACGCCGCCGCCGCCTGCAGCGCCGGTTCGTACAGCGCCGCGGGGTTGGCTCCAGCCCGTTGCATCCGGTGGAGCAGGGATCGGTCTCCCCAATTTTCCAGAACCACGGTGTCGGCGTCGGGGAGGTCGGCCAGCACACGGGGAACCGGCACGCCCGCCTCGGCCAGCACCGCCGCATGACCCGCATACCGGGCGTTTTCGGGGCGCTCGCGCGAAGCAATC
>JBIJDW010000364.1:0-3508 GCA_044343885.1 Kiritimatiellia bacterium | reverse complement strand
CCGCCCGATCCCGTCACCATCGGCGCGGGCGCGATCCATTCGCCCGCCCATCAGGCCGATGTAACGATACAGGTTCAGCCGACGGTTGCCGGAATTCCGATTGACGTCAGCTTGAGCGGCGGTCTGAGCTATGAGCCGGGCAAGGCAGCCGAGTTGGTCATGGGGACGCAGGCAGCGACTGGCGGCTGCGCGGTCGTCACGGTGTTGACCGGCACGGGGGGCACGATCAGCGGCGAACTCACATCGAGCGACGTGAACAACATGGAATGCAAGATCCACGCATGTGCGACGGAAACGACGGTGGTCTTCACATGGGATAAGTACCCAGAACAAGACCAATGGACCTTCGAACCCGGCTACCTGCCCGTTCCCGGCGTGCTAACCAACCACCTGGTGTTACGGCACCACAGGGATGGAGCCGACAGCGCGACAACAAACGGCATGCCGTGGCAGCCCTTCAACGGACACGACATCCGCTTTTTCGTTGAGAAGGTGGAGTATTGGGATGCCGACGGCAATCTGTGCGAAACGAACAACACGGCGACGGCTCCCGCCGATGTCAGCGCGTGGGCCACGTTCCCGACCAACCCGGTGACGACCGACGCCAATGGCCGTGTCACGGAACTGTTGACCATTGTGACCAATGCCAATTTGTTCTCCGTCACTTTGGCCGCCTACGACACGAGCGTTTATCGCGAGGCGGCTACGCCACCACCTGCGCTTCTCTCGAAGTTATCGCCTTCAGGCGTCCGAGGAGGTCTGAAGCCGTTGGCTGCACAGGAAGAATCACCCGTAGCAGAGCGGACGAAGTGGGTGCCGCCAATAAATATTGGGGATAGCGCTTACAAGGTGACGTTAACTGAAATCAAAGGCATGAGGAAGAAAACAGTCGGCGACTTCAGCCAGGAGCCAGATGCTCATGCGCCTGGGCGCCTGTTCATAGACACGACGGAAACTTGGCTGGGTGGCGCTCTTAACTCGCACGACAGACAGCGAGTCAAAATCACCGTGGTGGTGGTCAAACCGAGTTCTATCCCCCTTGAAAACTTCCGAATACGCTGGGAAGTCCGTGATCCTGATGACTTGGCGACAGACAACGAAATCGATGCAGACGGCAGAGGAGGCGACAATACGGGTAGGGCACATGAATGGGCTAACTACTGGTTCACACAAGCGGACCATCCCATCGGTGATCAGAATAACCCAGGCGACCTTCCGCCGGGCAATCCCGGTGATCCGGATCCTGTGGTGGACGAGAACACCGTGATAGGAACGGCAAAAACCGAGCTTGCTGTTGACGGTGTCGGAACGATTAGCTCAACCGTGTTTTTTAACTTTTCGGATGACGGTGGAGATAATTTCGTTATCAAAGCCATTTTGGTAAAGAATGGCGTAGACCTATATGAGGACCAATCCAAGAGACTGACGGTTTGGAGAAAGAGAAACGTCACCGTTTTCGCAATGGACCAGGATGCCACAACGGGGGGGGCAAACTGGTATCCGGGAGCAGATCTGGCCGCAATCCAGGCGACCTTGAATACAGGGTATGCGAATGCCGATGCCAACAAGAACACATATATTGATATAGTCGCGGCAAATGCGACATCGCCCGACAACAAAACCCAGCATTGCCGCTATGATCCGGAATTGACGCATGACGAGATTGCTCCGTACTGGAGAAATGATACTGCGGCGCACACGGGATTAGGGAATGATGAACACCCCGACGACAGTTATCAGTTGCTTGGAGTCAAGAAGTTTGGGTCATCGTGGTTTGGATTCTCATTGATGCCGCATTTCGCCGTCGCGATGACGCAGTCCGCCGGAGAACTGGCAACCAGTATCAATCACGAACTCGGACACTGTATCGTCAGGGATGCCGTCGACATTCACCTTGGCGCTCCGCACTCTGTTTTAGAAGACTGTGTCGGGAAGCAAGGCCCGGCGCATCCAGCCACCTGGTGTCCGGCCTGTGTTATGCTCATCCGCAAGAACGTAACCCGGTCATTTGCTAAACACGATGCCCCTGATGTAGAGAGCGACGTGGAATCGGCCCGGGATTCAGACTGACTTTAGAAAGAGGTATGCAGATGAGAAAAATGTTGATTCTCTGGCTCGTAGCCGTTTGCTGTCTGGTTGACTCGACGATTTGTTTGGCGGCCTTTCTTGCCGAGGGGCAAAGCATGGGAAAAAGATTGCTCGAAATCTATCCTGTGCAGAGAGTGTACTCCGTCAAAGACGAGATCGATTTGTGCTACCGCCTAACCAATTGCGCCGAACAGGATTACTTCGAGGCCATGCCTTATGAAGACCGAGAACTCGTTTGGGACTGGTTCGATGTTTACCTGAACGGAAACAAGCTGAAAAATAGACTGGCAAAGGCGAATTACGGTTTTCTCAAGGAGACGAAACTTGGCCCCGGGGAAAGCGTTACCATCACGTTTACCCTTGGCACGGTATGTGTTCTCCCGACGAATGCAGCAGATCGGGTGGGACATTACGAGGTCCGGGCAAGGACGATAAGCGACAATGCGAAACCCTACTTGCGTATTCTCACGGTCAACGTCGCAGATTTCTGGGTGGCGGAGAAACTTGATGGGGTTCAGGCAGCACATGCTATGTCCGTGGCATTGTCGGATGAAGGTTTGGGAAGGGCCTTCTTGTCTTGTGATCGGACACCACCGGCAGACAAGTTGAAATACTTGCAGTTACTCAAGAAGCGCACGTCACAAGAGGTCTTTTTGAATCAGTTGCCCGCCTGCACCGATGCGAATGTTCTGACCGTTCTCCTTGAGTCAATCGGATCAGAGATCGCGACAACGGAATACCTGTTCCGATTCATCGAGTCGAGGGATCTGTCGGTCAGGCGCGCTTGTTTGCGGAACCTCGTAACTCGACGCCTGAACCAAGAACAGAAAGATCGGCTTAAGACGCTTTGGAGGAAAGGCGATGAGATTGTCGATGAACTTATCGAGAAGATCATGACGCCGGAGATCGCCGCCATGAAGGTCGACAAACTAACGAAGAGACTCGACTCTATCACCTTGTCTGAAGTCGAATTTAGCGAAGCGGATATCTCTGACGTTGTGGGCATCCTGGAGGATCATGCCAAGAACAACGATCCGGACAAGGTTGGCGTGAGTCTTGTACTGATGGACAAGAAAAACACGTCTAGAGTCACTCTCAAACTAAGAGGCACGTCGCTACGCAAAGCGTTGGACATGGTAGCCGAGAAGGCCGGACTGTCCGTTGACGTGGAAGAAGACCGCGTCGTGTTGAGGAAGTCCAAAGACGGGAAGAGGTAGGCCATATTTCCTCCTGTGCTGTGACAAATATCCTCTGGCGCGCCGGTATCATGGTCAGACCTTGAATCTAGAATATGGTTCAAGGACATGCCGGGTTCAGACTGGACGAGGCGTATCATTGAAGCCAGAAGGGATTTGATCTCGCCAAGACGCCAAGTACGCAAAGGAATGGATTCTGATCCTCTTGGCGATCTTGGCGGCTT
>JBIJDW010000363.1:0-3511 GCA_044343885.1 Kiritimatiellia bacterium | reverse complement strand
ACCAACTGGTCCGTGCGGAACGGCGAAGCGGGCAACCCTTCGCGATTATAGAGATTGCAAACCGGATTGTCCGTAAAGCCGTAGCGAACCGCAGTCGGGGCGACCACATTGCTGCTGGTGACGACGACCGTGTCGCCGACGATCTCCGCCTGGGCCCAATGGTAGACTTTATCCTTGCCGCACATGATGAAACCGTCGAGCGGAACATTGCTGGTTGAACCTTCTTTGACGCGGTAAGCGTCGCCATTCCCGTCGGCTTTAGGAGTCAGGACCACTTCCTTTGCCACGAGTCCGCCGCCGACGTGGGCGAAGCCGAGGATCGCCTTGGCGCCGTCGAATGTCAGGCTCTTGAGCATCGGGCCGGAGTAGACGATCTTCTCCCCATACGTGAGGCCGCGCGCCGCCAGTGCGAGCCGTTCGCCGACCGGGCGCTTCGGGGTCGGGTGAAGGTTCCCCCCGAAATCGGTGATCACGACCAGGCCGGTGTTTTTGAGCATGAGCGCCGTCAGTGTCTGCGCTTCACGCACCAAGGCCCATGTGCTCGAGTCCCCGCCGTCCACGGCGGGAACCCCCGGGCGGGGGGCCGGGCCATTGCCGATGGTGGCAAGCTGTACGATGTGGAAGGCGAGATCGGGGTTCTGAAATTCGGCCCGCCAACTGTTGATCATCGTTGGAAGCAGGTAGCGGTACTTGAATGCAGCCTCTACCCCCGAACTTGCGGCGTTCTCGCCCTGATACCAGATCACGCCTCGGAGCCGGTAGTTGAGCATCGGCTGAATCCAGCCGTAGTAAAACGACGGAGGAGAGTTGGTCTTCGGCTTCTCGAATGGTTCAAGCGCGGATGCGCTCATCCAGTCTTGGATCACCGGGCAGAAAGGCACGCGGATGAGGCCGACGGGGACCTTGCGGGCTTCCTGCAAATAGCGGCCAAAGGAATAGGCGACCGCCGAGAAGGGATAGATGGTTGCGGGTCTGGCCTCGACCCAGACCCGGGCACCTTTTGCCGTGTCGGACAGGCGCAGCATCGAGTTGGAGGGAGCCGTGTTGGCAAACGCCTTGTCCGTCTCGTCGCATTGGCCGAATACCCAGCACATGTTGGACTGGCCGGCGCAGAGCCAGACTTCGCCGACGAGCACGTTCTTGTAGGTGAGCGTGTTCTTCCCCGCGATGGTCAGCTCGAACGGCCCGCCGGCTTCGCCGCTGGCGACAGTGACGACCCAGTTGCTGCCCGGGTCGGTGATCGCAGTCGCCTCCTGTCCGCGAAACCGGACGGTGACTTTTTCGCTGGGATCGGCCGTACCCCAGAGTTTCACGTCCACCTGCTGCTGCAAGACCATGCCTTCACTGCAGAGCGCGTGCGGCTTGACATCCGCCCGCGCAGTGAACGCGAAAAGCCCCAGGCTCAAAGCCTGGATACTGGCAAATATGAATCGTTTCATTTGCATTCCTTTTGCTCCTTGTTGCTGACAGTCAAGACAAAGCAGAAAGACGAGGTAGAAAGATAAGGTAGGCTGGCAACATCATGCTTTGTCTTTCTCCTTCGTCTTTCTACTTTGTCTGCTCACAACCAGGCGGCGATTACGCATACGATCAATCGCAATGGAAGACCTCTGTCATACCCGCCCACCATTCGCCTTTCTTCCGGTTCTTCAGTGGCTCCTGGCACGGCATGCATTCGGCCCACCACTCCTGCGTGGTCGTGTCGGCCGCCATCCTGGCCATGTCCTTCTTGAAATCCTTCCCGACATACTCGAAGGTGCTGAACAGATAGTAGTTTCCATCCGGCATCCGGCGCAGGTAGATGGAATAGTTCCGGATGTTGCACCGCTTGATCATGTCGAGCACCGCCGGCCATACCGCCGCGTGCAGTTTCTTGTACCGGGCCAGTTTGTCTTCCCTGACGCCAATCACGGAACCGTATCGCTTCATCGTAGACCTCCTTGCCCGCCTCAGGGCATCGCTTCATCGAACGCGCCCAGAGCCAGGGGATATTTACCGAACTCCCGCACCAGCTTGACGATCATATCGTACGTCTGACCGGAGACATCGCTGGCAACCGAATGATCCGACTGGAAGATGTAGCCACCACCCTTGGCGGCATTCAACTTGCGCAGCACCTCGCGCCGGATCGCGGCCTTGTCCCCCTTCTCCCACACCATCACATCGCTGTTCCCGCAGAAGCCGATCGAGTGCCCCAGGCGGCGGCGCAAATCCACCACATCCATGCCCGCCTTCACTTCCAGCGGGTTATAGGCATCCACGCCTATTTCCACAAAATCGTCCATCACCGCCTGCACATTTCCGCACCCGTGATAGATCACCATCAACCCATGCCGATGACAATGCTCCACAATGGCCTTCACCCACGGATTGTAGTGTTCCCTCCAGAACGCAGGATTCATGAATGTGCCGCACTTGTACGCGATGTCGCCCCAGATGACAAAGCCATCCAGTTTTCCGGCCGCCGCCGCGATCTGCGCCTGGGCACATTCGAGATAGAACCGCCCGATCTGCGCGACCACCGCCGCCATCCGCTCCGGTTCCATCCCGAGCCAGAGTAGATGGTTCTCCGGACCAATCAGGCGCGTCAGGCACTCGTTGACTTCGATGATGCTACCGAAGACCGGGAAATCCGGCCAGAGCGAGTTCACCGTATTCACCCAGGGCGGACTATTGCGCTCAAAGCCATCCCCAACCCCCGCAATCTGGTTGTCGCCCGCCTCAAGGTAACGGCGCCGGTCATGCGGGCTGTCAAACGTCGCCACCGCCGCCTCTAGTTTCTCAAGTGTGTCCAGTTCCCACCCGACAAACTCCGGCATGGGAAAATCGTGCACCTTGCGCAGGATGGCGCCAAATCCCGTCCTGACGGTCACCTCTTGCGGCGACTCCCGGAGCGTCTCGAAGGGGCGAATCCAGGGATCCATGTTGGGGACGGTAACAATCCAGTCCAGATCGTAGTAGTAGTACGGGTTTGCGTCAGCCGGCAGATTCAATTCCTGGCGCCAGCGCCGGATAAACCCGCCCCAGAAGAAATCGCTGATCGGAACCCGGTCCGGCTCCCGATGGCTCAGAGCCGTCTTCATCCGTTCGAGTTTGCGCAGGGTATTCTCCTTGCGCTCCGCCTCCGCCTCCAGCCTGCCTGTCGTTTCAAACATGCCCATGATTATTCACTCCTTCAATTCAATCGTTGTGGTTCCTGAGCGGCCGATTTCAAGATCCTTCTTCTCAACGTCATACGGGCTGAACGGAACATGGTCGGCCGGCTTCCCATGCAAAGCGGCCAGGATTCGCTCCTTGGATGTCATGCCTTCCCTTTCTTCTCGGTTTCAGCCTCTGTCGGCAAGGACAACCGTCTCCCGTCACATGCTCTTGTTGGCCCGCTCTCTCCCGTCATCACCAGGCTGCAATCCACCGGCACCTCTCCCAAGACCGACAGTGTTGTGGACACGCCGGCCAAGGCGGCCAGGATACGGTGGCGTCCGTTCGCCGCCTGATAACGGATGTCCGCCCA
>JBIJDW010000059.1:0-11126 GCA_044343885.1 Kiritimatiellia bacterium | reverse complement strand
GGCATGCACTGGCGACACAAAAACGCCATCTGCATCAGCGCCATACTCGCGCACCTACGCTCTGCCGCTTGACCTTCAACGAAAAAAAATCACACCCCACTCCACGACAAAACAAAAGGGCATATTGACAGCGCGGCGGTTTTTTGGTTAAATAACCCATTCGAGGCTGATTGGGATCGTTCCGATCCGAACTGATTCGTCGTTCACAAGGGTTAAAGAGGCAGACATGGAAGCGTATGCAATTGTTGAAACGGGTGGCAAGCAGTACCGCGTGGCCGCCGGAGATACGTTGGAAGTCGAACATCTGGACGCTGAAGCGGGCCAGCGCGTCGATGCCGGCGCCGTTTTGGCCGTCTCCGACGGCAACGCCCTCGTGATCGGCGCGCCGACCGTAGCGGGCGCCAAGGTCGTGTTCTCGGTGGTCGAGCACAAACGCGGACCGAAGCTGATCAATTTCAAGAAACGCCGCCGCAAGGGGTATGAGCGCCGGGTTGGGCACCGTCAGGAGCTAACCGTGGTCAAGGTCGAATCGATCGCCTAACGCGCTGCGCAGCAGCAGGGAGAGTATCCAATGGCAGTATCCAGTTCCGCACGCAATGGCCGCGACAGCGCGGGAAGACGCAGAGGCGTGAAGCGCTATGATGGACAGGTGGTTCGCGCGGGCGCGATCCTGATCCGCCAATGCGGCACCAAGTGCCACCCGGGCAAGAATGTCGGGATGGGGCGCGATTTTACGTTGTTTTCCCTGGTTGACGGCGCGGTCAAGTTCATCAAAGATGGGCGAGTCCTCACTGTGATTGCGACTCCCGCTGTTGGCGCGTAATGCGCGTGTAAGGTTGGGAGCACCGTGAAGTCGCGTCGCTTTATAGACCGTGTGACGGTGCATGTGCGTTCCGGAAAAGGCGGCGACGGCGGGTCGAGCTTTCTCCGCGAAAAATATGTCGATAATGGTGGCCCTGACGGCGGCGATGGCGGCCGTGGGGGTCACATTTTTTTTGTCGGCGATCACGATACCGACTCGCTGGTTCGTCTTTATTTCGAGCCGCTCGTAGTGGCGGAAGAGGGCGGCTCGGGCCGGAAGAAGCAGATGCACGGCAAGGACGGCGCCGACCGCGAAGTCAAAGTGCCGTGCGGCACGTCGATTTTTGATGCCCTAACGGGCGAGCTGCTGGCCGATATCACCCGGCATGGACAGCGGGAGTGTCTGGCGCGGGGCGGCAAGGGCGGGCTGGGGAACATTCACTTCAAGACATCCACCCACCAGGCCCCGACCGAACACACGCCGGGCGAAGATTCCGACGAGCGCGATCTCAAGCTGGAACTCAAAACCGTGGCGGACATCGGGTTGCTGGGGTTCCCGAGTGCGGGCAAGTCGTCGTTGCTGGCTTCCATCAGCGATGCGCACCCCAAGATCGCCGCCTACCCGTTCACGACCCTGCACCCGATCATCGGCACTGTGGCGTATCCCGATTACAGCCAGATCCGTGTGGCGGACATCCCCGGCATCATCAAGGATGCGAGCGAGGGGGTTGGGTTGGGCCTTGATTTTCTCCGCCATGTGTCGCGTTCGCGCATTCTGCTGATGGTGATTGACATGGCTGGCACCGATGGACGCGAACCGTGGCAGGATTACCGGACCCTCCGCGCCGAGCTTAAGGCCTATGATGCGGCGTTGCTGGAGCGTCCGACACTGCTGGTTGCCAACAAGATGGATGTGCCCGAGGCCAAGGCCAATCTGGCGGTCTTCCGCAAGAAGGTGCGCGGGCGCATCCTCCAAATCTCGACCGTTGACGGACGGGGACTGGACACGCTGAAGACGCGACTGTGGGAGCTGATCCGCCCCGTCGCGGGCCGGCGCGAGATCGCCGAACCGGAAGTCGTCGAAGCGTCTGCCGTAGAAGCCCCATCTGCGCCGATAGAGCCCACCCGCGTGTCGCGTATTCTGGATGAAGCAGGCACCGAAGAGATCGTGGAGATCATTACCGCAGATCGCGTTCGCAATGCGGGTTTTTTGGTGATCGAGCCGAAGAAGAAGAAGCGGCGGTAATCAGGCTGAACCGTTTCCAGCGGCCTGTGTAATAGTAGCCCACGCACAGGATCAGCCAAAAGCTGACAGCAATTAGAATTGCTGAACACGCGGGTTGACAAAAACCCCGAATAGCGCTTTACTATCTCCATTCGATGGGATAGCACCTCACATACCGACACTGAGAGAGAAGGAGATTCGATGAAACTGATGCTTGTTTTGATGACGCTACCGATGCTATCGGTTCTGGCTCAGGCCGGTTCTCCGTTGGCGGCCCTGAAGACGCAGTACAAGGCCGCCAGTTCGCTGATTGAATCCGAGACCCGGGCCTCCTACACGAGCGCCTTGGCCGTGAGCAGGAAGAATTTCAGCCAGGCCGGAGATGTGGACGGGGTTGTGGCCGTGGAGGCGGAGCTCACCAGGCTTGGTCAGGGCGGAACCATCGACGCCGGAATCACCAACGCTAATACGGGAGTCTCGTCCGTGGCAATGAATAGTGCCCAGGGACGTGACAAAAGACTAGGCGGTTTGATGGATCAGTATATGGCGAAATTGGACGCGGCCGTCAAATCATCGCTTCAGGCCAACAAGATTGAGGACGCGAAGTTGGCGAAGGGTGAGCTGGAGCAAGTGAGATTACTGAAATCAGATATCGACTCTAGGATTGCGATGCAAGGCGGGGGGACGAGCGAGCCGAAGGTCGTTCCGACGGTCTCCGCCCCGAAGAAAACAGCCCCGTCCGATTCGGTGGAGTTCCAAGGGCACCACTACAAGTACGTTCCCGCAATCGTGACGTGGGATGCCGCCAACATGCAGTGCACCCGGATGGGCGGTCATCTCGTGACGATCGCCGACGCCGAAGAAAACCAATTCATCCTGAGCCTCGGCGGCGCGTGGGACAAATGGATTGGCCTGCGAAAAACAGGAGCGAATTTTTCCTGGGTCGACAAGTCCCCCATGGACTACACAAACTGGGGACCGGGACAGCCCGACGCCGCCAAGGAAAAGGGCAAGATGGAGTCCGAGAACGTCGGCGTGATGGTCGGACCCAGAGAGAAACAGTCCAACTGGATTCGGCCAGATGACTTTCTGCTGCAATGGCCGGGCCGATGGAATGACTTGCTGGGCAGTAAAACGAACCCGGATGTTAAGGGCTACGTCTGCGAGTGGGACTACTGAGAGTCACTTGCAAAACCTTCGGTTTGTGCAAGCGGAGGGTTCAGGGTTCGGGGTTCAGGAGGCCAAGGGACACGTTCGCATGCACATCGCGCGGTTCATTCAGGCGTATGTCCGGTCGATGCGCCTGTACTTCGCTTTCATCACGGGCATTGCCGGCTGGATCGGCGTTTCGTTCTACGATTTCTGCATGCCGGATCAGGTCAGCGTCCTGCGCCGCGCGCTGATTCTGTGCATGTTGTTTCTGAGTTACGGCATCAATCAGGTGGTGAACGACTACTTCGGTCTGGCCGAGGACCGGATCAACGCCCCGAATCGTCCGATGGTGACCGGCGAGCTCAATCCACGGGCCGCCCTGTGGGTGTCGGCCGGACTGATGGCGGGCGTCATCGGGTGGTCGTGGGTTCTCGGCCCCTGGGCCGTCGCACCGGTGGTTCTCGGCGTCCTGCTCAACGTGCTCTACGAGTTCGCCAAGTCTTGGTCGTTGATCGGCAACATCGTCTTCGGCCTGAGCATCGCCATGTGCACGGCTTATGGATTTCTGGCCTCGGGTCCGCCGCCGTCTCCGGTTTTCACGAGCAATCGCATCAGCGTCTTCCTGCTGGTGGCCATCCTGAACGCCCTGATGACTTTCTTCACCTATTTCAAGGATTACACGGGCGATGCGGCAGCCGGAAAGCGCACGTTCGTGGTGAAATACGGATTGCGGACCGCGCGGTACGCCGGGGTGGCGGGCGCGTTCCTGCCGACACTGGTCTTCTATTTTTTTCAGTTCATGGGCTGGCTGCCCCAATCCGACATCCTGTTTCAGCGGGACTTCATCTTCTGCGGGGTGGTCACCCTGTTTCTGCAGATCTGGACGGCCGTGCTGTATTTTGTCCATCCCGAAGGCGATCACACCTATTTCAACCTGGTCACCAACATCCGTGCGTGCGTGGCGGGGCAGGTCACGCTGATCGCCATCTTCAACGGCACGTTGGCCCTCTACCTGCTCTCGGCCAGCTATGTGCTCATCGGGTTTCTGTTTGACCTGCACAAGGATGCACGGTCATGAGCGCACGCCATTTCATTACGGGGCCTGGCCAGGTGTGGGTCTACCTGCGGATCATGCTTCGCATTCCCTGGCATTACGCCGTCCGTCCGCGGTTCTTCAACCGGCCCGCGGATTACGTCCTCTTTCTGATCCGCGCGCTGCGCCTGCTGCTGGTCTTTCGCCACAACAAGGTGGTCCGGGTGTTCAACGGGTTCAAACTGCACCTCTACCTGCCCGCCTATCCGTCTCCCGCCTTTTTCTACGCGCTGGAAAGCAAGCTGCTCCGGACCCCTCCCGATCCCACGACGGTCGTGTTTTCCATGACCAAGGCGTGCGATTACCGGTGCCACCACTGCTATCAGCGCCGCGACAGCGGCCCCGATCTGGACGAAGACCTGATGATCCGCACCGCCCAGGCGGCGCGCGATCACGGCGTGGCCCTGTTCGATATCGAGGGCGGCGAACCGTTCCTGCGCTATGACCGGCTGCTGCGGCTCGTGCAGGCCCTCGATGCCCGCTGCGAAATCTGGATCAACACGACCGGCGCCCATGCCGAACCCGCGATGCTCGCCACCCTCCAGGCGGCGGGCGTCTTTGGCATCATGGTCTCCATCCACTCGTCCGATGCCGTCACGCACGATGCGTTCACCGGCGTGCCGGGGTCATTCGACACGGCGTGCCGGATCGTCCGGGACTGGCGCGCCCTGGGGCGGGTGGCCGCGCTCAACAGCGTGCTGGCGGAAGCCGAGATCGAACACGGCGGACTGGACCGGCTGATGCAACTGGCACGGACGCTCGACTGCGATTACGTGCAACTGATCCATCCCAAGCCGGCCGGGCAGTGGCTGGGCCGGACCGAGGCCATGCAGACCCGCCCGGCCGTGATCGATCGGGTGCGGCGGGAGCACCTGCGCTATAACAGCCGGCGCTGCCCGGATGATCCTGCGCTGGCCGCGCAGGTGTTTGAAGAGGCCGAACAGGTGCTGGGCTGCACGGCTGGCGCCGTGGACCGGTTTTATGTGAACGCCACGGGCGATGTGCAGCCGTGCGAATTTCTGAACCTGTCGTTCGGCAACGTGTGCGATGAGCCGTTTGAGACGATCTTCGAGCGGATGCGCTCCCACTTCCGCGTGCCGTGCGCCGACTGGCTGTGTTGCACGCAGGCCGCCGCGATTCAGCGCGCGTTCGAGGCCCATCGACTGGAGCGAACCCCGTTGCCGTGGTCCGTCACCGAGCCGTTGGTGGCCGCGTGGAATCGTGGCACACCCACGCCGCTTTATGATAAGCTGGGCATCTACCGCCGTTGAACGCCCCGCCGGCGCCGGCCCAACCCCTTGGAATAACGATTGCTGATGAACGTCCGATTGATACTGAATCCCGGATCGCGTTCAGGACGGGGGCTGCGACTCTGGACGATCTGGGACGCGCGCCTTCAGGCAGCCCGGTGCGGCGTGGAGCGGGTTCAGACGGAGAGCCTGGAGCACGCCCGGGAGCTGGCGCGCACGAGCCGCGGCGTGGATGCGGTGGTTGCGGTTGGCGGTGACGGCACCATCAACGCCGTGCTGGACGGCATTCTGCAATCCGGCAATCCGGATCTGGCGCTGGGCGTTCTCTATTCCGGAACCAGCCCGGACTTCTGCCGATTTCACGGCATTCCGCTTGAACCGGCCGCAGCCGTGGATGCCTTGCTCGACGGCCGCCGGCGGCGGGTGGACGTCGCCCGCATCACCTGTGCGGATGACACCGGCGCATCCGTCACGGCCCATTTCGGGTCTGGCTGCAATATTGGAATGGGCGCGGCGATCGCCCGCACGGCCAACCGGGTTCGGCGGTATCTCGGGGATGTTCCCGGGACGGGGCTGGCGGTGGTAAAGGCCCTGTGTTGCGTTGCCCCGAAAACACTGGTGGTGGAATGCGATGGCGTCTCCCATGTCCTGCCCCACACCAACAATCTCTCCATCCTCAAGAATCCGTTCCTCGCCTCCGGCCTGAAGCTCGACATCGGAGCCCGTCCGGATGATGGCCTGCTGTATGCCGTGGCCATTGGCGGCCAAAATCCCTTCCAGCTCCTGCGCGCGCTTCCCGGATTCTACACCGGGCGGGCGGTCCGCGATCGCGCGGTCTGGATGCAGACGTGCCGCCGGATTGTCGTCCGGGGGGCGTCCAGCGAGCTGGAGTACGACGGCGATCCGCATGGCCACCTGCCGGCCACGGTGGAGATCCTGCCGCGGGCGCTGAATCTGCTGGGGGGCCGGAGTCTATGAATGAATACGATCTGATCCGCCGGATTGCCGCTCATTTTCCGCGCCACGCCCTGCCCGGCAACACGCTCTTTGGATGCGATGCGGAAATCGTGGAGATTGGCGGACAGCCCTGGGGCTTGACCGTGGATGAGTTCACGCCGGAAGAGGATCACTTCACGCGGGAGGACCCGGCGCGGCTGGGCCGCAATCTGGCAATCGCCACGTTAAGCGATCTGCTGGCCGCCGGTGCGGCGCCCCGCTTCTTCCTGAGTTCGCTCGCCCTGCCGCGCGCGGTGGATCTGGCGTTTGCGGACGGGCTGGCCTCGGGGCTGGCGTCGGCATTGGCCGAGGCCGGGTGCATCCATTGCGGCGGGGATCTCGGTACCGCGGATCCCTGGCGATTCACCGGCTTTGCCATGGGCCCGGTGGCCCGCGCACAACCGCTGACACGCCGCGTGCCGGAAGGTGCCCAGTCGCTCTGCGTGACCGGGGCTTTGGGCGACCTGAATCTGGCGGTCTTCCGCGGACACCCGACCCCCGCCCTGGAGCTGCGCCTGAAGGAAGCCGAATGGATCCGGACGCATGCCTCCGCATGCATCGATACCAGCGGCGGATTTTTCGACGCCCTCTGGCTGCTCCATCAACAAAGCCCCGGCGTGCGGTTCCGGGTGAATCGGCAGGCCATCCCGCTGGCGCCCGGGGTCCAGGCGTTCTCCCAGACTCAGGGGATCCCGCCGGAGGCCGTTCTTCTGGGAGGCGCCGGCGAATATGAACTGCTCTTCACGGTGCCGGCCGGGGTGATGGCTGAAAGCCCGCCGCTTTTCGCTGAGGCGAGCATCACCGTTGTGGGCGATGCGGCGGCGGGTGCGGCCGGAATCGTGATTCAGGACAACGGACGGGAGTGCCGCATGGAACGACCGCCGCCGTGTCCGAGGGAGGCGGGTTCGATGAAGGAACATGCCGACGCCGTGATCCGAAGGGCCGGAGAACTGCTGTCATGAATGCCGAGGCCTCCCATCCGATTTTTCAGCCGGTGTCGTGGTCGCGCATCCGCCTCCCCAATCGCCTGATCCGGGCGGCGACTTACGAAGGCCTGGCCACGCGGGATGGCGCCCCGCGCGCGGAACTCGGCCGGTTGTATGCGCAGTTGGTTCAAGGCGGCGTCGGCGCCCTGATCACCGGCTTTGCCTTCATTGCCCCGGAGGGCCGGGCCATGCAGACCGGCCAATGCGGCATCGAGCGGGATGATCGCATCGGACCGTGGCGCGCCGTGCTGGAACAGGCCCGTCACGCCGGCGGCAACACGAAGTTCTTTCTGCAGATCGCCCACACGGGACGACAGACCCGGCGGGCGATCACCGGCCTGCCGGTGGTCGGGGCGTCGGCCCGGCGCTGCACCTATTTTCGGCAACGGGTCAGGCCCTTGCGTGAAAATGAGATCCACGGCATCGTCGAAGCCTTCGGGCAGGCGGCCCGCCGGGCGCGGGAGGCCGGGTTTGACGGCGTCCAGATTCACGCGGCGCACGGTTATCTGATCCATCAATTCCTGTCGCCGTGGACCAATGGCCGGCCGGATGGCTGGGGGGACCGCCCCCGGTTTCTGGAGGCGGTCGTGGAAGCGGTCCGACAACAAGCCGGCAAGCAGTTTCCGGTGCTGGTCAAAGTGAGCGCGGCGGATGACAACGCGCCGGGCATCCGGCTGGAAGACACCATCGAGACGGTGCGCCGCCTCGCCGGCCTGGGCGTGGATGCCGTGGAAATTTCGTACGGCACGATGGAGCATGCATTCAATATCATCCGCGGGGATTGCCCGGTCAACGTGGCCCTGCGGGTCAATCCGATGTTCCGCGACATGCCATCCCTGCTGCGCTGGTTCTGGCTGAAGCGGCGGCTGAAACCGTTCCTGGCGAAAATTAGGCCCTACAGCGAAAACTACAATCTGGCCGCCGCCGCCGCGATCCGCCGGGCCGTCGGAATTCCGGTGATTGTCGTGGGCGGCGTGCAATCCGGCGCCGGCATCCGGGACTGTCTGGCCGCGGGAATCGACGCGGTCTCCGTGTGCCGGCCGCTGATTTGCGAGCCCGATTTCCCGCGGCGGCTGGAGTCCCAACCGGATGCCGCGTCGCGCTGCACCCGCTGCAACCTGTGCACCCTTTACTGCGATAGCGACACCCCGCTTCGATGTTACCGACGTCAGGAGAATCCGCATGAAACCCACTGAGCCGATTGAACAGCCGCAGCATTTCGAGGACTTTGCGCCGCGCGATGGCCAAGCCGACATTCTGCAAAAAGTCGCCGATCTCGACGACTATCTCCGGCAAAGTCCGCCGGACTACCTGGACGGGATCGGCCTGCACCTGCTGGGGCCGGCTGCGCCCATTGTGCGGATCCGGGACCGGCGCCAACGAACGCACGAGATGATCATGCTGGGGTCCAACTCGTATCTGGATCTGACCACCGATCCGGCGGTGGTGGCGGCGGCCCGGCAGGCATGTACCGATTATGGGTACGGCATGGGTGCGGTCTCGCTCTATGCGGGAACCACCGATCTGCATCGCACGCTCGAGGAGCTGATCGCCCGCTTCTATGGCGCAGAAGACGCCATCCTCTTTCCCTGCGGGTATTCGATGAACGTCGGGGTCATTTCCGCCTTGTGCGGCGCCGGCGATGTGGTGATCCAGGATGCGGCGAATCACGCCTCCCTGTTCGATGGCGCCCGGTTGTCGGGCGCCGAAATCCGGGTCTATCTGCATCGCAACATGACCCATCTGGAGAAAGTGTTGAAGCGTCTGCCGGCCAGCCAGAAGGGGCGGCTGATCGTCACCGACGGTGTCTTTTCAATGGACGGGGACCTGGCTCCCCTAGACCGCATTGTCGAATTGGCGGAGCGCTATGGCGCGCGGGTGATGATTGACGAAGCGCATGCGCTCGGCATCGTCGGGGCCACCGGTCGCGGCACCGCCGAGCGGTTTGCCTGCGGCGGACGGATCGCCATCACATGCGGCACGCTGAGCAAGACACCCGGCGCCATCGGCGGCTACTGCGCCGGCAGCCGGGCCCTGGTGCAGTACCTGCGCTACTATGCGCGGACCTACTTTTTCTCCACCAGCCTGCCGGCACCGGTGGTCGCGGGATTGATCGAAGTGTTCCATCGGCTGTCAGCCGACCGGGCGGGTCGCGAAGCGCTGTGGCATAATGTCCGCTACCTGCTCCATGGCTTGCAGGCGCTGGGGTTCGACACGGGCCACACGGAATCCGCCATCATTCCGGTCGGCGTGGGGGATGAGTCCAAGATGGCCTGTCTTCACAGCGAACTGCTGCAACGCGGCGTATTCACCAATATGGTCACGTATCCCGCCGTGCGGCGCAAGGAATGCCGGTTGCGCGTCAGCGTGATGCGTTCCCTGACCCGGGCGGATATGGATCGCGCATTGGCGGCTTTTGGGGAAGCGGGGCGGAAACTTGGAATCATCCGGTAAAACAAAGATTGCTCTCGTGACCGGTGCCGGCGGTTTTATCGGCGGCCAGGTGGTCCGCGAATTTCTGGCCCAGGGCTGGCGGGTGGTGGCGGCGGTCCATCGCCAGGTGCCGGCGTGGTTGCAGGAACTGGACGCGCGGGGATCGGTGCGGTTGGTGCAGGCCGACCTGTGCGATGATCGGCAGGTCCAGTCCCTCGCGGCCGTTCCGGGCTGGGGTCCTCTGGCCGCCATCGTCCATTGCGCCGGCCGCGCCTCGGATGTGGGCTGGGACCGCGCCTTCCGGCGCGCCAACCTGGATGCGGTCCGGCATTTGGGGCGCCTGGCCCGTACCGAAGCCATCCCCCGATTCGTGTTCATCTCAACAACCGATGTCTATGGCCTGCGCGATTTTCACGGTGAGACGGAGGATCAGCTTGCCCTGCGGGCCTTTCCTGCCAATCCCTATCCGGCCTACAAGATCGCGGCGGAACACTGGCTTCGCGCAAACCTGGAGTCGGAGCGGTGCGTGATCCTCAGGCCGGCGCAGGTCTGGGGTCCCGGCGACACCACCCTGACCCGGCGGATCATTGATTTCCTGCGGTGGTCGCCCTGGATCGTGCATTTTGGAAGCTGGAAAGGATCGAATCGCTGGCCCCTGGCGCACGTGCAAAACGTGGCCACCGCCTGTTTCCTCGCCGCGACGGAACCCTCGGCTGCCGGGCAGGCCATCCAGGTTCTGGATGACGAGGTCACCACCATGGATGACTGGTATCGCCAGGTGGCGGCGCTTTACTTGCCGGGCAAACGATTCCGAACCCTCACCTTGCCGATGGCGCTGGGCGTCTGCATCGGGTTGCCCGTCCGGTGGCTGTCCACGCTGCTCAATCGGGCGCATCCGCTCATGGACCCGACGGACTATGCCGTGCACGCCGTCGGGGCGAATCTCGATTTCGACAACACCCGATTCCGCACCCTCGTCCAAACCGCTGGCCGCCGCCTGGTCACCCGCGCCGAAGGCCTGCAGGAATTGCGCTTGCAGAACTGACGAAGTTCGTGTGTGCGGTTAGAGCCTGTCGCGCCAATCGGTAGCAGCCCGACTTGCGCGTTCCTTCACGTTCGATGAGCCCGGCCTCGACCAGCGGGCGGGCCAGCAGCAGAAGCCCCTGCCGCGAGATGCCGAGCGCTTCCCA
>JBIJDW010000362.1:0-3535 GCA_044343885.1 Kiritimatiellia bacterium | reverse complement strand
GACGCCGCACGGGGTGACGGTGGGCGCGTCCGACGCCAGACAGTTGAGCGCCTTGGCGAAGATGCGCGAGAGGGTGGTTTTGCCGATGCCGCGGGGGCCCACGAACAGATACGCATGGGCCACGCGGTTACTCTCGATCGCGTTTTTCAGCGTTCGAGTCACATGCGATTGCCCCACGACGTCGTCAAACTGAGCCGGGCGCCATTTTCGGGCCAACACTTCGTAAGCCATGTATTCTCACTCCTGTTCAGTTGGCAACGGGCTGGCTTCGTCTTCAGGGAGCTTGCGATAGAGGGTGGCAAGGCTGATCTGGAGGGCTTTTGCTGCTTTCTCCTTGTTGCCATTGGCCTTGGAAAGAACCTGCTCGAGGTATTCCTTCTCCTTTTCACGCAGGAAGGCGCGGAGCGATTGGTTGCGATAGCACTCGTTGGCAGCATCAACTGCGGCAGAGGCGATAACCGGAGTGGGGTTGTTTGCGGCCGAGGAGACGATTCGCGGCGGCAGGAGATCGGGGGTGATTTCCTCGCCATCGGCAAACGTGACGGCGTGGCGGATGGCGTTTTCGAGTTCCCGGACGTTCCCCGGCCACAGGTGCCGGATGAGAATATCGGCCGCCTCACGGGAGAGACGGTGTTCGCCGCGGCCTCGGGTTGCCTCGCAGGAGAGGAAATGCCCCGCGAGCGGAAGGATGTCCGATATCCGCTCGCGCAGGGGGGGGAGATCAATGGTGATGACGGCGATGCGGTAATACAGATCCTGCCGGAAGGCGTTGGTTTTGACCTTTTCTTCGAGTCTCGCATTGGAGGCGGCGAGCACCCGTACGTCGACCTTCATGGAGGTGGTGGCGCCGACACGACGGACCTCCTGCTCCTGAAGGACGCGGAGGAGTTTGCCTTGCAGCGCTAACGGCAGGGAGGTGATCTCATCCAGAAAGAGGGTGCCGCCGGTTGCGGCCTCGAAGAGTCCCATCTTGTCGGTGGTCGCGCCGGTGAAAGACCCCCGGATATGGCCGAACATTTCCGACTCCATCAGGTTTTCGGGGACGGCGGCACAGTTGACGGCAATGAAAGGCTTGTCCTTGCGCAGGCTGTTCTCGTGAAGCGCGCGTGCGATGACCTCCTTGCCGGTCCCGCTTTCCCCCTCGATCAGCACGGTGGCGTCGGTGGGTGCCACGCGCTTCACCACTTCGCAGGCTTTTTTCATCGCCTCGCTTTCGGCGATGACATGTTCGAAACGGGTGTTCGCGGCGGTTGTTGGAACCGGTGGCTGGTTGCCGACGACACTCTTGTAGGCGATGGCGCGACGGATGACGGTGAGAAAGTCGTCGATCTTGAACGGTTTGGTCAGATAATCAAACGCCCCCAAGCGCATGGCCTCGATGGCGGTCTCAACCGTGCCGTAGGCCGTCAGCAGAACAAAGGGGATCTCCGGGTTCGAGGTGCGCACATTGCGGAACAGCTCCATGCCGTCCATGGGGGTCATGCGGATATCGGAAACAATGCAGTCGAACGTCTGATCTGCAAGCGCTTTCAGCGCCTGCGTGCCGTCCCGAGCCGGGACGGAATCGATGGCGTTTGTCTTGAGAAGACTGCTGAGCAATGTCAGAATTCGCGGTTCGTCGTCAACTATCAAGACCGAAGGCATATCGGCTCCGTATGCGTTTTTTCCGGCAGAAAAGCCCCAGCAGAGAAGCGAGCGCATCCTCCCTGTTTTCAAAATTGAGAATACCGCACTTGGGGAAATATTGCAAGCGCCGGTAATAACGCAAAAAGAGTGTCGTGTGTTTCAGAAGACTCGGCTATAATGCCCCGCATCATGCGACACGCTTAGACAGAGGAGGCTCTTGCAAAACCCCTCTGGGGTGTTTGCAAGAGAGAATACAGAAGACAGGAGTCAGAATAATAGGACACGTTGCCCATGAGAGGGTTACAATTCTGAATTCTGAATACTGGCTTCTGAATACTGCGCTTGCAGAACCGACGAAGGAGGCTTTGCAAGCGCCTCAGAGGAATGGGCGCGGCGACGGGCGACGGTCTGGCAGGACGTGGAGCAGGAGGGGCTGGCATGAATCTGGCAAACGTGGAAAATGTGCCGTCACTGGAGCTGGGAACCCTGCTGCACGTTTTTGCTTTTTTGATGGTTGCTGCGCATTGTCTGCGGCTGCCGCGCGAACCCCGTTCGACGCTGCTGTGGCTGTTCGTCACGGGCTTTTTCCCGATTATCGGGCCGCTTACCTATCTGGCCTTCGGCATCAATCACGTGCCGCGACACGGTTGGCACAAGCTCCGCTCGGATGTGCGGTTTGGCTCGACCCGCTCGCAGACGGAGCAGGAGGAACAGCCGCTGGCTTATTGGCGCGCGTTGCGCGCCGGGTGCTGTCCGCCGCTGGCCGCAGATTCCGCGGAGGCGACGGTCAACACCATCCTCGACCGCGTGGGGCACGATCATCCGCTGCTCGGTGGCAATGCGGTCGAGGTCATCGCGGGCGGCGGGCTGGCGCTCGAGGCTATGTTCAAGGCGATCGCCACCGCCCGCCACCACATTCATGTGCAGTCCTACATCATCGGCCGTGACGCCGTCGGCCACGCCCTGCTGGACCGCCTCGCCGATCAGGCGCGGGCGGGCGTCCAGGTGCGGGTGCTGTTTGATCAGTACGGCTCGCGGGTCGCCTACCTCACCGGACTCTTCCGACGGTACAACCGCATCCCCAACATGCGCTGCGTCGGCTTCACCCAAGCCAATCCCATCAAACGGCAGTTTCAAATCAATCTGCGCAACCACCGCAAGAATCTGATCATTGACGGCCGGGTTGGATTTACAGGCGGCGTCAATTTTCACGATGTCTACCTCCCCGGAACGCGCCGCGAGGCGATCCACGACTACCATTTCCGCGTCTGCGGTCCCGCTGTGCTGGAACTGCAATACACCTTCCTGCGCGACTGGTTCTACATGTGCGACGAGGACGCCCACGAACTGCTGGTGCCGGGTCATTTCCCGCAGGCGGACGCGGCTGGGAACACGCCCCTGCGGCTGATCAACGCGAGTCCGAACGCCAGCGAGCAGCCGCTGGTGGACGCCCTGTTCACCCTGCTCGGAACCGCCCGCCATCAGGTGCTGGTGGTCACGCCCTATCTGGTGCTCCCGGACGATCTGCGACGGGCCTTCCGCGCCGCCGCCCTCCGCGGCGTCGCCGTCCAGGTGCTCCTCCCGGCGCTCAACAATCACCCGGCGGTGGATTGGGCCGCCCGCGCGTCTTATGACGAGCTGCTGCTTTCGGGTGTGCGTCTCTTTCTACGCCGCCCGCCGTTCATCCACGCCAAGGCGTTGGTGGTTGACGACCGGATCGCGCTCATCGGCAGCGCCAATCTCGACGCGCGCAGTCTGCGGCTCAGCTACGAGACCAACCTCGTCGCGTTCGATCCGGAATTTGCCGCGCGGCTCAAGCAGACCCTGCTGGACGACTTTGCCCGCGCCGACGAAATCACCCTCGCGTCGTGGCGCGTCCGGCCGCGCGACCCCCCCAACCACCCAAACA
>JBIJDW010000058.1:0-11209 GCA_044343885.1 Kiritimatiellia bacterium | reverse complement strand
GTATTGGAGTCCCCCATGCCCAACTACGACTACGAAGCGTCAGACCCCGCCCGTTCCTGTCCGACCTGCCTCACGGGTTTCGAGCGTTTTCAGCCCCTCGATGCGCCACGGCTGACCGCCTGCCCCGATTGCGGCGCGCCGATCCGCAAGCGCCTTTCCATGCCCGCCATCGGCCGATCCCAAGCCTCGCTTGACCAGCGCGCCAAGAATGCCGGCTTCAGCAAGCTGAAGAAAATCAGCGCGGGTGAATACGAAAAACAATACTGACCCGCATCAAAGGCCTGTTATGGGAAAACCATTTGTCCATCTCCACGTCCACACCACCTTCTCGTTCCTCGATGGTGCCTGCCACGTCAAGCCTCTGGTGAAGCGCGCCCGTGAATTGGGCATGCCCGCCGTGGCCATGACCGACCATGGCGTCATGTACGGCATGGTCGATTTTTATAAGGCCTGCCAGGACGAGGGTATCAAGCCGATCATCGGCTGCGAAATTTACATCAACGCCAGCAAGCCGCGAACCGACCGTGATCCGCACACCCCCTATTGCCACCTCGTCCTGCTGGCCGAGACCGACGAAGGCTACCAAAATCTCTCGCGCATCAACACCATCGCCCAGCTCGAAGGTTTTTATTACAAGCCTCGCATCGACAAGGAGACCCTTCGCACATACGCCAAGGGGCTGATCGGCCTCTCCGCCTGCCTCCACGGCGAGATCAACGCGCCGCTTGCCGAACAGCACCTCGACGTGGCCGAGGCCGTCGCTCGCGAATACGCCGACATCTTCGGCCCCGGAAATTTCTTTCTGGAGATGCAGGACCATGGCATCCCCGAACAAAAGATGGTGAATGCGGGCGTCCGGGAATTGCGCCGCCGCACGGGCCTTCCCTCCGTGATCACCAACGACGTCCACTACCTCTACGAGAGCCACGCCGAGGCCCATGAGGTGATGCTCTGCATCCAGACCTCCACCATCATGAGCGACCCTAAGCGGATGCGCTATGCGACCAACCAGTTTTATTTCAAGACGCGCGAGGAACTGGAACGGCTGTTTCCAAACGACGCCGACGCACTGGATGCCACCGTCGCCATCGCCGAACGCTGTCAGGCCACGATCCCCCTCGGCAATCTGGCGAGCCATTTTCCGGCCTATGACATTCCCGCTGGCTTTGCCACACTCAAGGACTACCTCGCACACCTCGGTCGTGAGGGCATGTGCCGCCTTTACGGCATCGTCGATTTTGCCCGCCCCCGGGACGAACGCGAGCGGATGCTGATCGACCGATTTAACTACGAGGTCGACGTCATCGAAAAAACGAACTTCATTAGTTATTTTCTCGTGGTCGCCGACTTCGTCCAGTGGTCCCGCCTCAACGGCGTTCCCGTCGGCCCGGGCCGCGGCTCGGGTGCCGGTTCCATTCTCTCCTATGCACTCGGCATTACGCAGATCGACCCCATCCGCTTTGATCTCATTTTCGAGCGCTTTCTGAATCCCGAGCGCGTATCCCCTCCCGATTTCGATATCGACTTCTGCCAGTCCCGCCGCGAACGGGTCATCGAATATGTCCGGGAGAAGTACGGCAAGGATCGCGTGGCGCAGATCGTCACCTTCGGACAGCTCGGTGCCAAGACCGTCATCCGTGACATCGCGCGCGTCCTCGAAATTCCGCTCGACAAGGCGAACACGTTCTCCAAGATGATTCCCGAAGACCCGAAGATGACCCTCGCCAAGGCGAAGACCGACAATCCCCAGTTTGACGCCCTCTGCGCCACCGACCCCGATCTGCGCCGGATCATGAAATATGCCGAGGTGCTGGAAGGGCTTTACCGCGGGGCCGGGGTCCATGCCGCTGGCGTGGTGATCGGCGACAAGCCGCTAATCGACATCATTCCCCTCGCCCGCGACAAGGAAGGCGCGCCCGTCACCCAGTACGCCAAGGAACCCATTGAGGCTTGCGGTCTGCTGAAGATGGACTTTCTCGGCCTCAAGACCCTCACCGTCCTAAAAGAGTGCCTTGATCTCATCCGTGAACTTCACGGCATCTCCATTGATCTGATCCAACTGCCGCTGGACGACGCCCAGACCTTCGAGCTGTTCCGACGGGCCGACACGGTGGGCGTCTTTCAGCTTGAATCGGGCGGCATGCGCCGCATTCTGGTCGATCTGCAGCCGGTCTGCATCGAAGAAATCATCGCTATTCTCGCGCTTTACCGACCCGGCCCGATGGCCATGATTCCGACGTTCATCAAGCGCAAGCGGGGCGAAGAGCCGATCGTCTACGACCACCCGCTGCTCGAACCGATTCTGAAGGAGACCTACGGGGTCATGGTCTATCAGGAGCAGGTGCAGCGCGCCGCCCATGTCCTCGCCGGTTTTTCGCTCGGCCAAGCCGACGTGCTCCGCCGCATCATGACCAAGAAGAAGCCGGAGGCGATGATCAAGGAACGGGCGCGGTTCATCGATGGCTGCGCCACCGTTGACGGCATCCCCGAGGAGCAGGCGGGGCAGATCTTCGACAACATCGAGAAATTCGCCGGCTACGGCTTCAACAAGGCCCATGCCGCCGCCTACGGCATCATCACTTATCAGACCGGCTATTTGAAGGCGCACTACCCGGCCGAATACATGTGCGCGCAAATTTCATCCGAAATCGGAAACTTTGACAAGCTCCCCGGCTTCGTTGGCGCGGCGGAAGCCATGGGCATGACGATTCTCACCCCCTGCATCAACCGCTCGGCCTCGCGATTCATGCCCGAAAAGCTCGCCGACGGCAAGGACGGCATCCGCTACGGTCTGGGCGGCATCAAGAGCGTCGGCGAGATGGCCTCCGATGCGGTGATCACCGAGCGCAAGCGCGGTGGCTCTTTTAAGTCACTGGTCGACTTTTGTACCCGTGTGAGCGCCGCCGCCGTCAACAAGCGGGTGCTCGAGGCGCTCATCCGCACCGGTGCCATGGACTGCCTGGGAATGCACCGCGGCCGCCTGCTCGCCGGGATCGACACCGCGCTGGCCCGGTCCGTCGACAAGATCCGTGAGCGTGCAAGCGGACAAGGCAACCTCTTTGCCGCCCTGGGCGACGCCGCGACGGGGCAGGACGTGGCGCTCGGCGACGACCTCCCCGATGCGCCGCCGCTCGCCGTCAAGACCATGCTGGCCGCCGAGCGCGAACTGCTCGGCATCTACATCTCCGGTCATCCGCTCGACCGTTTCCGTCCCCTGATGCGCGATTTTCAAACCCTTGCGCTGGGCAGCTTGGAAGGCGTCCCCGAGGGCAAGGAAGCTCGCGTCGCCGGTCTCGCCGCCTCGGTGCAGAAACGCATTTCGCAAAAGACCAAGGAGCCGTGGGCGATCATCCAGCTTCAGGACGGCGAGACATTGATCGAGGCGCTGGCCTTTTCCGAAACATTTCGTGACTACGAGGCCGCCTGCCAGCCAGATCAGCCGCTGTTGATCTGCGGCGAGATCAAGAAGCGCGACAACCAGAGTCAGATCATCGCCCGCGAAATCTACCTGCTGGGCGACGCGCCGGGCGTATTTGCCGAAAAGGTGCTAGCTCTGATCCACGTGAACGCCGAAACCGATCAGACGCTCGGACGCTTCCAGGCTCTCGTGCGCGCCCATCCGGGCAAGACACCGCTGCTGATGTGCCTGCGCTACCCAGCGGGCCACAAGGTGGTGGTCGGGGCCGGCCACACGGTCGGCGTCGCCCCGACCGCCGAGTTTGTCGCCGAGGCCGAAAAGTTGCTCGGCCGCAATACCGTCCGTTTCAGCGCCCGTCCCGATATTTTCAAAAAACCGCCCCGGCGTCGCTACAGTCGGCCCGGCGGGGCTCCGTAACAGCAGCTTAGGCACAGATTCCCGGCTATCGCCTTAACGGATCAGCCGAAAACACCCGGCGTCTTCGTCGTAGCGCAGTTCATGGCGATGCGCGTGGAGCCATTGGACCCGGAACGGCCCTTCAACCCGTCTCATCCCGACATCTCGCATCGCCATCACGGATCCGATATTCTCGGACACCCCCACCGGCAGATCCGGCAGCACCTCGCGCGCAATCCATCCGGCCCACAGTACGCCTGTGTCAGCCTGCCCTGCCACCACATCCAGGTTGGCGGCCAACCATTCCTGCGGCGGTCTGCTTTTGTTAGCTTTCCACCACGCCAGACGATCAGCATCGCTGTCGAACACTCGGCCCGCCCATCGATCGATGCCGAGCCGGACTTCGCGTTGCGCGTCCCCTGACCTTAACCCGGGCAGCACCTCGAACAGAAAGGTCATCACCTCAGGTCCGCCGACCTTCCTTAACGACGCATAACCGGACCAGTTGTTCCTGCCTTGCTCCTTCTGAATCCGCAACAAAGTTGCGGCGTAGGGGCGGGCACGCGGTCCATAGTTCGAGATCATAGCCACCCAATTGCCGAACAAAACCGGCACAGGTTTGCCTGCGAACTCATAACGGCCCTTTTTCCACCCCTGTTTCATTTTCCCGACAATATCCGCCAGACGTGCCAGGGTGGCGTCGGGGGTCGTGTCATGATCCGCAGCCGACTGCAGGAACGCCGCGGCACCATACACCTGCTCCAGGTCCTCGCTGGTCAACATTTCCCGCGCCCGTTGTGTGGCAATCCCGACCCAGTTGGTGGGGTCCCTTCCCTCCCCTTCCATCCATTGTTTGTATAACCGGGCCGGCGTCGCGTAATCCGGGAAGGACGCAGCACGGATCGCAGTGGGATGCTCAACGCTGTTGGCGCAGTTGCCGTTGAGGGACCGAAAGCAGACATGCGTGAGTCTTTCCAATGCGTCGAGAGCAGCACCTTGTTCCCATCGTGTGGCTTTGCCCTCCCATCCCTCCAGGATGCGCAGCGTGATCGACGCGCCCCTGGTGTCACCGATCCGCGCCAGCAAATCCAAAGCATTGCCGGTGAAGGAGAGAGCGCCATTGCCGGCGAAGGAGGGCGCGGGTCCGCGGACCGGAGCTTGACGATCCTGGGGAACTTCCCGCTCAAGAAAGTCAATCAGCGCTGGAACGGCCAGGGACCCTCGCCGCAGAATCTCCGCCTGAATCGCTTTCATCCCGAAATCGATAATCTTCGGAGCGCTGCTGATGCAAGGTCCATCGGTTGGCTCCCTCCCGGTCCCGGCCAGCGCAAGTCCTGCGGCTTCGTACGTCTGGATGAGTTCCGCGTCGGTAAGGGGTGCGAGCGACAGAGTATTTGTGTCCGCTCCCACACCGGCACAGGCAACCATCACCCCGATTGCGACGATCAGCCCGTTTATCTTCCAACCGTTGCAAGTGGCCATGCATCCACCTCTCTCTCATGATTAGTCAGCGAACAAGTGATAGAGTCGTTTCCGGCTATTTCCGCGTTGGTGGAGACGAAAAACCGAAAACCGGGGACAGGGAAATAATAGCACACGTGGCACCATTGTTACAACCGGACAGTGGGAACGCGAGCTGACCGGCCATTCGGCGACGCCGAAAAGGAGATGTTGAAAGTAACGGGGACATGAAAGTAACGGGGACAGAGAAACAAAGTAACGGGGACAGAGAAACAGGGACGCGCATCCGTTCAAGTAGCGCGGGACGTATCGCAAAGTAACGGGGACAGAGAAACAGGGACGCGCATCCGTTCAAGTAGCGCGGGACGTATCGGACCGCGCAGACGACGGGGGACGGTCCGATACGTCCCGTCCTACTCGCGCCTGGACTAAACCGGCAACACGGGGACAACTGGGAACAGGCAATCGGCTGACTCGTCAACCGTAATCGTCGCCCGTCATCGTCAACCGAGTCTTTCTCCGTCCGGTGGACGAGAGCGGGCGACGAGAGCGGATGACGATTCCCTTCGGTCGATCCCTGTTACATCCTCCTGCGGCCGTCGCATCGGTCGGTGGACGACGACGGCGACGACTACGGGTGACGATTTCACACACAGACCCGCTTCGCGCATTTCCTGTGGGCATTCTTCTTGATCTGCGGTGCGGCGGGGACGCCGCTGCCCTACCCGCTTCGCGCAGTTCCTATGGACATTCGTCTTGTCTATTTCGTTGGCGCTGTTTCCCTGCCCCTTTAAGCGTGCTTTCAACTACCCGGTGATTATCGGATGTCTGACCCGGACTCTTTCTGCCTCTATTTCTCTACCCCCACTATGTTCCCGTTACCGGCGCTCGCGTTCAGGTTGGCTAGGGCGAGTTTGCCGGCGCTTTGGATGCGGGGGCGAGAGGAGGATGCGGCTTCATCGAAGACGGGGCGGCTCTCTTCGTCGCCAAACTTGCCCAAGACCCAGATCGCCGAAATGCGAACGCTTTCGTTGGTGGAGCGGAGGTACGCGCGAATGGCCGGAACGGTCTCCCTCCAATTCTTCTCCAGGGCACAGCGCATGGCCATATCGCGCATCGCGTCGGCCTCGGGCGCCGGATCGGAAATCATCTCCCGCACCTTGGCCAGTACGGCGGGATCATTGTGCTGCACAAGGGCCTGAATGGCCATGCGTTGGACGTAGCGATGACGATCCGTCAGCAAGCCCCGCATCCGATCAGCCAGCACCAGTCGGTCGCCGGGGTAATGGGCGTCGTTCAGCGATTGGCCCAGATGCTGAACGGCCCAGCTTCGGAAACGCTCGTTTTCGGCCGGATTCTCAACAATCTTGAACAACCGCCCTTCCAACGGGGCGTAGCCGGACCGGGACAGCAGACTCGCAATTTCATGCCGAACCGTATCGTCCTCTTCCGGATCGCCCAACAGTTGCGCCAGCGCCTCCAAATCCCGCCCGTCCTTGACCTCTGTAACCTGACCGCTGGTCAACCCGCGCACGCGCTCCTCGAACGGCAGACTCCGGTCCGCCAGAGATGCCAAGCCAGGGGTAACGACGACGGGCCGCACGTACGCCGGAACGGCAGACGTCGAAACGGCGGACTTCACCTCCGCGACTTTTGCAGGTATCGCCGGTTGCTCGTGGACTACCGGCCTTGGAGCCGGATCAGGTGGCGTATTCGCACGCGGTCGCTTCACCGCGATAAAGATACCGGCCACGACAACCACCAGCAAGACACCGGCAACATCAAGCCTTCGCCTCATCCAGACCTCTCACTCGCAAACGGTCCACCCGCCGGTGCATAACTTGTCGGTTGTTGAAGCATTTGGCTATTGTGGAACTCTCCTGCACGGGCAATATTCAATCACTTTGTCTTTATGGGGTGCTACTGTTAAGATCTATCCTCATGCAAAAAAGAAACTGTCGTAATTCCCAATTCTTCAAGCCCTTTAAGTGCAACATAAAGAGTCTCCGCCGTAACACCATTCTCTTCATTCAGGTAAAGGTTAACGTGCTTTTGTTTCGCTGCATCAGGAAGGCGTTCTAATACAATGCCCAATATTCTCTTCAGATCATCAACATGACCCGTTGCCCGATATGAATCATTGGTCCCCTGAAAACGCCGCACACCTACTTTATCCAGAATTTCAGCATAGGGCGTCGGAACGGGAGTCACCAGCGAAAATTGATGAGACCGGTCCAACACTAATCTGATGTCACGCTTCTTAAAGTTTATGTTCCTAACACTATCAAACACATTTAGGTTTGGGCATTCAGCTAAGCGAAACTTCTCCACGATGTTAATCGCGTCAACAACAGGCATAGGGTCGGGCACAAACAAATCCCATACCGGCACAATGTGACGATGAGACACCACCCAATCTTCCAGTTCTGATAATGGCCGTTGTTCTCCTCCAAACCTCTGAGTCACAACCGCATTTGTTGATCCCAACTTAACGACCATTGAGTATTTGTTCCGCAGTGCTTGTCTCTCCCCGACCGGATCGCTGCCAGGCTCAATTAATAATAGCTTCTTTCGCGGGCCTGGCGGATACTCAATGCCGTATTTCTTCGTACACCATTGCTCCAATATATCCAGAGTCGCCTCGTCAATATCCCAACTGTTATATTTCATTTTGTATGTCAGCTCTTGATCTCCTGGATCGGCATCGTTTCGCATTGCCGTAAATATCGCCCATGTCCATGTTTCCCTCCTTAGCGTGCGCACAGGTCTAGGACCATTAATTGCCCCCAATTCTCGTTTGACATAGTCTTCGGACCGCAACTCACGAGCAGCCACCCGCAGCAGTTTTTCCACGCCTGAGTTTCCGATCGCTTGTCCAAGGCGCGATGGCAATCCGAACGGGAACGGAGAGTCCTCCAAGCTCGGCGCCATGGCAAGCGTCATCAGGCGCTCATGTGCATTCGTGTCGCCTTTTCTAGCAAGCGCCCACACCCAAGGCGTATTCAACAACGAGTCACCAAACAATTCTCGGAGATCGTTCCCCGTCGTGCTGTCGAGCATGGCATACAGGTGCAACTCTTTATCTCGCAGGTGATATTTTAATTTCTTTAGTCTCTCTTCTAACAGAGGCTGTACGACATGGGCGTGTTGATTCAACCAGCGCGGAGAAACCAACTCTATCAGAGAATCCGAAATATCGTGGGTCTCATATTTTCCATAGTATTCGATCAGAGGCATGATCACGGCATCGTTCGTGTACCATGTAGTTTGGGCTGCGCGCCACGAACGCTTAGCACAATTGAGTGCGGTAGCAGCCAAGCGCCCTCTAATTACCTCGTCTCCCTCTGAAACCGCTAATAAAGCGCAGTCTTTCGCAAGCTGCTCGTCTTCAGATTTGAATGCTCGAATCTTACCATTCTGGTCAAGGTTAGACCGGTAAGTCTCCATATCCGCGATCACCCGCTCCCGGACGTTAGTCGGGTTAGGACCCGCAGCGAACACCGGTACGATGAACCAAAGTGCCATCAGTAATATTGTTAGTTTCATAAACACGCTCCTCACGCCGATGATCAGCGAATAACCTGGTTCCACTGATCGTCATAGTCTGGTGTAAAACCCGTCTCTACTTCGCGCCTTACACGGAAGTAGCCAAAGAAATCTTTCTTTGCGTCGACCCCCCCTATCATCACATTTTTTTGGTTACCCGGCAGGTTGTAAACATGGCGTAAATTGCAAGCATGCCCAAGTTCATGCGCAAGGACACCCTCATCACCTGCGGGTGAATCTTGGCGGCACAGAATGGTAACATTTTTGGCAGGATAGTACATACCTTGCGCAAGAGATCCATCACCGTTAATCCTGATAGGGTAGCTGACGTAGATAATTCGCCCCTCCAACTCCGGCCACGTGGTCCCCAGGCCCAAAAGGAAAGCCTCATTAACTTCGCCTGCTGGTATCGTAACCCCGTCCCCCCAGAAGTCCAGATTGCCATTCCCATTGACATCATAGGGCGCAATCTGCTCTACAGGATCGCTAAGGTCGCTAGTAGGGTCATTAGGGTCCTTCTTTTTCTGCTTACTTTCAACTATCAATTGCTTAAGCAGTGCATTCGCTCCAGTTCGAATCGCGACCGGATCAACTGCAAAATTGTCGGCAGCATTTCGCCGCACCGTGACCCAGTTCATTTCTAACAGCTTACGTTTATAGACCCCTACGTTGATTATGCCCGCAACCGCACCTTGCGGTGAACCCAGACGCGTCTGCACTTTGGTCAAGCCGCGGTTGGCTTCGCTAGGAAAAACATCTCCACCCGTTATCGTTACTGCCTGAACAGCGCTTGCGGCTTGCGCCGGACTGGCACTTGCACGGAAATCGTATTCACCCATGATGTAGACATACGGCGCGCAGGCTGCGGGATTGATGGTGAGGGTGACAACCGTTTTATTATTTGGCGCATCACTCTTGGATGAAACATTAACCCAATCGTACAGTTGTCCGTTTTGTCCACCGGGATTTGCTGTTCCGTTATGGTTTGGATAGTCACGTGGATTCGGAACGGGGTCACCGGTAGCTAGGCCGTCGTCGTAACCGTATCGAGTGTTCGCGTGCTTGCTGAAGACGGTGTCTATGACGCAAAGAACGGCGCTGTCGCTGACAGCGTGGTCGGTATATCCGCCTTCGGGATAATAGGTCAGTGTTACAGAACCAAAATCTACCACACCTACGCTCTTGCCTTCCACCCAGACGCTACTTGGCATTTCTCCGATAGGCCAAACCTGATCTGGCCCCCAACCATCACTATTTATATTGCCCTTGGACCTAGACTTCCACACCCGGAATTTACCTCCCGGGCTGAATGACAACCGAACATTGGCACCTGGAATGACCG
Source organism: Kiritimatiellia bacterium (assembly GCA_044343885.1). GTDB lineage: Bacteria > Verrucomicrobiota > Kiritimatiellia > RFP12 > JAAYNR01 > VGWG01. Next base: position 1,046 of record JBIJDW010000058.1, on the reverse strand, counting down.
GCGTAATGCTCAATCGAACTTCCGCCAAGTCGTCTTCTTCGGTGACCGATGTCAAGAAATTCCTTAAATCCTTCCCGTCTTTCTCCTCGTTGTCGACATACGTCACGTCAACGCGATCACAGTCGTCATCATCACGATTCAAGAATATTGCCTTGCCCGGATAAGCGTCTTCAACGAGAGAGTCTTTGCTATCTTCGATTACACCATTATTATCTGAATCGACTTGGACGTCTACTTTCACGACGATCAGGTTATCAAAGGGTGTTCCAGGTTTACCGTTGTTTGATTCGATTTTCAGATTATATTTGCCCGCCGATTTCGTCGCTTTTTTGTCGATAGTTATTGGCTCCGAGTGGATGATGGGTGACGTGCCTGAGGTAGGCGGGGTGCATGTAATCTGCGCGGGAGCGGGGACAGTAACCACAAAATCGGGATCAGCAACGCCATTTTTATCGACGCAGACGATGGTGTGTGGAAGACTGCATCCCTTGATGCATGTCGCCGTCAGAGTCTTTGGACCGATCTCGTTTTCACCCCAGTAAGCTTCGGTCATCTTCCACGTACAACTGCTGCCGTTGCAGTTGACCGGATGCGACACCAGCGTCCCATATCTGCTGTGCTGATCGAAGGATGCCGAGAAGCAATAGCTGCTCTCGCCCGGTGGTATCTCGATGTCCACATGCATGACGGCTTGAGTCTCGCCGGTGGATGGGTCTACCGATAGATCGATGGTCGGATCGCCGTTGATGTCCACGGACGTCTGGTCCGAGGTGTTGAGGGTGTAAGCCGTGGCACCGCCAGCAAATGTGCTGTAGTGGGCGTACATGGCGAAGTTGATGTTCAGATTCGGGATCCACGGACTCATCGTCACGATGCTGTTGGCCGTGTCCGTCTCGCCGTTGACCACCAGATGCTGCACCGCGCTGGTATCCAGAATGAATTCGTCCAGTTCCTGCTCGGCCAGAATCGGACCCGTGGCGCTCCCCAGCCGCGCCTGAACGACCGGGGTCCCGCGCCCCAGCGCCTTCAGATACAACCGCACCCCG
>JBIJDW010000361.1:0-3554 GCA_044343885.1 Kiritimatiellia bacterium | reverse complement strand
TGCCGGGGTGGCTGATGTCGAACGAGGGGCGCGACGCCTCGCGCACGATCTCCGCGCACACATCGGCGTGGGGTGAACGGCCGAGTATCCCGAGCCAGCCGACGTAGCCGGAGAGGATCGGACGCAGTTCGTCACCTGCGGCGGCGACGAGCGGCCGCCGGCGCGGGTGCGAGGAACGGTGGAGGGCCGAGAGGGCGTTGAGGCGGTCGGAGATGGCGACGGCGGCGGCGGCGTGCGCCTCCAGCGCGGCGTGGGCCTGGGGCGTGTCGGCCGCGACGAGCGGCTCCATGAGGACGCCTGCCAGAAAACGCCGCTCGATCGCGGCCGAGAGGCCGCGCGTGTCGGACAGATCGGGCGCATGACGGGTGTCGGTGGCGGCAAAAAGGCCGAACACGGCGTCGCCCGCATGACGCGCGACGGCGCGCAGGAGGATGCGGCGGGCTTGCCAGCATTCGCGGACATAGCGGAGGTTGCGGCGGTCGAGCGGCTGTTCGTCGATCTGGAGGAGATACCCCTTGAGGCCGTCGGGGAGCGTCAGGTCCTGCAGCACGTCCGCAACGAGATCGAGCCAGTCCGCCGAGACGGCCGATTCGAGCGACGCCGGATCGGCGCCGGCCAGTAGAGCGTCGAGAATCACGCTGCGTTCGCGGTCGGTCAGCGTGCGCATCGCTTCGACCCGGTTGAAGGTGTCGGCATCGTGCCGGACTTGCAGCCGCCGCTGATCGGGCGTCGCCGAACGGTCCTCGCACGTTCCATAGAACGAGGCACTGCGGTTGAGCGAGACAAATGCGGGAGCGGGAACATCCGCAAACGTAAACGTCTGTTCGGGGCTGTCCAGAACGAGCGTGCGGGAGGTGCCCGGAATATCGCGGCCGTCGGCACCGACAGCCGCGCAGACGACGGGGACGACGAAGGGGGCGCCCACGCCGGTGCGGGTCTGGCGAAGGGTGAGAGTGAGCCGACGCGCGGGGGCGTCGTAGCGATAATCGGCGGTGACGCGCGGATAGCCCGCCGATTCGAGCCAGGGGCCGCGGAACGCCGCGAGGCTGTGGCCGGAGGCCTCCTCGAAACAGGCGAGAAACTGGTCGGTGTTGGCATTGGCGCCGGTGTGGCGGCCAAAGTAGAGGCGGACGCCGCGATCAAAGACCTCCCGGCCCAAGAACAGCCGGAGCATGGCGACCACCTCGGGCGCCTTGACGTAGGTCAGACCGTCAACCAGCTCGTCGGGGTGGTTGAAGCCGTCGCGCACGATGCGGCCGAAGACGCCGCCATCCTCGGTGGCGAGCGGGCCGATGCCGGGCGCGCGGATGGCGTCGACCTCGCGCAGGCGGAGAAAGGCGGGGTTGAACACGGAACGGAGATAGGTTCGTTCGACGTCGACGGTGAACGCCTCGTTGAGCCACATGTCGAAGGGCGACTCCATGGTGACGTCCGACCCGCATTCGTTGTGCTCGTACTCATGGACGATCACGCCGTGGGCGTAGATCAGACGGGCGTCGGAGGTGTAGCGGTCGATCAGTGCCGCCTCGGTGATGATCGTGGTGTTGCCGACATTCTCCATCCCGCCGAAGTTGGACTTCTCCATGCAGATGGTGCGGTAGGTGTCGTAGCGGTAGGCATAGGCGCGGGCCTGGCGCTGCCAGAGAACGGAATCCTTGAGGATGGCGAGGGGGATGCGGGCGTCGGCGGCGCGGCCGGGCGGGACGAGGTATTCGAGCGTGACGGTCTTCTCCGCGAGGCCAGCAGAGGCGGGGAGGGTCAGCGTGTCGCGCAGCACGTCCCAGGTGCCAGCGCAGGCGATGAAGAGATAGGGCGCCATCGGCGCGGGGTTGATGTAGGTGATGCGCTGGCGCGAGGGGTCGCCGGGGAGCGGGACGGGGCGTCCGTCGGGATTGACCGAGCGGTCCACATCGCCATTGGAGATGAGGTGCGTGTAGCGGGCGTCGCCTTCGAGCGTCGTGCGATAGGTGCATTTGGCGGTGCAATCGTCAATGACGGGCAGAATGCGCTGGAAGCCCCACTGCTGACACTGGGACATGTACTGCTGCGGCGCGCCGGGCGGGGTGACGTCGCGATAGATCCCGTCGAGCACCGTGTTGGAGGGAATGCACCGGGAGCGAGTGTGGATGAGACACGTCTCGCCGGGGGCAAGCGGGCGGGGAAGAGCGACGGCGAGGGTGCGCGCTTCGGCATCGACGCGAAAAGGCGCGGACGCGAGGGCGCCGGACGCGTCGACGGCGGCAAAGACCTCCCGGATGTCGAGGTCGTGAGCCTGGAGGACAATTTCGACGACCGGCTCGCGGGCGGTCAGCCGCAGCCGGGTCTCGCCGTCGACATGGGTCTCAAAAAATGAAAGCATGATATCCAGGTGCTCAAGCTGCACCGGTGGACGGCGAAACGCGGATTTCAGGAAACGGTAGGCGCCCATAGAAACTCCAAATGAGAAGGGTCATTGCGCAGTGATCAGTGTTCGGTGTTCAGTGTTCGGCGTTCAGTTTGCAGACTTCTTCCTCCTTAGACAGGTTCTCAGGGTAGCGAGAATGATGGCCTGCGGTCAAGTTCATTACCCTGGGCATCATGGACGCATGGCAGTTCTGATGGGCGCTTCCGGGTTTGCGGGGGGAAATTGTATGGGTCCGGATGTGATCGGGATGGGTTGAGAAGCCGGGTATCGGGTATAGCGCGGGTTGAAAGTCCGAGGCGCTTGCAAAACCTCCTTCGTCGGTTCTGCAAGCGCCGTATTCAGAAGCCAGAATTCAGTATTCAGAATTGTAACCCTTTCACGGTCAACGTGTTCTATTATTCTGTATCCTGTCTTCTGTATCCTGACTTCTCTCTTGCAAAACACCCCAGAGGGGTTTTGCAAGAGCCTCAGTCCCTTTTGTGTTGAGATAGGGGCTGGCCGAGAGCAGTCTCGATAAAGTCTTGCGACGAAGCGTAGACGACAACGCGTGGGACGAAGAAAGCGATGAAGTGTGGCGTGGCATGGATAGGAGCAGCAGGTATGGCAGAGCACTTTGGCCACGAGAGACTGAAAGTCTACCAGAAAGGCTTGCCGTTCGTGTCCATGCGCAAGACGCTGCTGGACGACCTCCCCCGGCAGGTTGCGGCATTCTCAGACAACTCTCAAAGGCGGTCAGGGATGACATCTAGCTTTCACTCTTCGTCCCACACTTCGCCGCACACTTTGTCGGCTCTTCTCGTTCGGAGGCTTGAGCTTGGCCCCGCTTCCACTTCAATGAAAAATCCCCCCACAAACCCGGAAGCGCCGGGAATTAGGGTTCCGTCTCGCCGTCGGCCTGCGGCCGGATGGGAAACGGAGACCGGGATTATCGGGATCGAAATCGAAATCGGGACCGGGATCGATTCCGATACGAATGGATGGCCTTCGCTCCACGATCAAATCCTCACGATAATCTTTTCGCATGACCTCGCTCCCTCAACGGCCACACCCCCTGTCGCTAACCGATTACGAGCAATTTGGTTTGATCCATAGCAATGATCATGGTACGGTAAGGCACTTGCAAAACCCTGCGGCGGTCTCCGACCGCCGA
>JBIJDW010000360.1:0-3562 GCA_044343885.1 Kiritimatiellia bacterium | reverse complement strand
GCGGGACACCCGTGCCACAGGGGGTTTTGCATGAGCATCCGGCAACCGGGGATACCCCGATGTCTCCGATATGTCCATCAAAACATATCGACGGAGGATAGCAGGTGTGGTCTGGGTGGGTCAAGAGCCAAGAGTGTATGCGCAGCAACTCTAATTATGGCAGCCGCTATCGGGATCCAAATCGGAATAGCCGCGTATGCGCATCATGACCGCAAAATAAAAACCAAATATATGAAAATATGACACATATATATTTATTATGAATATGACAAAGCATATTTCAGCAGGTGAAATCTTTTTTTCACAAAAATCAATTTTATACTTGGCAACCACGGCCATTTATGAAACAATCACGCGATTCTATTTTCGATTTCCGCGGTCCCCGGCCGCAGCCGGGCGGGCGTGCAAGGAGAGGGGAGCATCGTGAGCAGTGTGAAAACTGAAGCGGCGGCGTCTCAGGCGTTGACGCCCGAATTGAAGGCGTTCATCGCCGAATGGAAAAGCAAGCCGGGCAATCTGATCATGGTGTTGCACCATGTGCAGGAGCACTTTGGCTACATTCCGCGCAAGGTGGCGTTCGAAGTCGCCGATCTGCTCGGCGTGCCGTTGGCGCGCATTTACGGCGTGATCACGTTCTATAATTTCTTCAAGCTAACCCGGCCGGGGCGGAACCGCGTCCAGGTCTGCATGGGGACGGCCTGTTATCTCCGCGGCGGCGAGGACATCATCCTCGAGGTCGAGGAGATGCTGGGCGTGGGCTTGAACACGGTGACGCCGGACGGCGAATTTTCGATTGAGGCGGTTCGCTGTCTCGGTTGCTGCGGACTTGCGCCGGTGATGGTCATCAACGGGGTGGTGTATGGCAAGGTCAAGATGGAGTCCCTGCCCGGCATTCTCGCCCAGTACAAAAAAACATCCCAAGGCTGACAGGGCGCGCGGTGGCCGCAGGCGCCGCCCGCCCGGAGGAGATGAGCATGAGTGACAGATTGACGATGGAGGCTCTGCGCGCGTTGCGCGTCCGCAGACAGAAGGAGCGCACGGCGGGAGGCCTTTCGAAGGACGCGATTCAAGTCGTCGTCGGCATGGGAACGTGCGGCATCGCTGCCGGTTCCCGGGAGACGCTCGCGGCGATCCGCGAGGCGGTCGCGGCGGGCGGATTCAATAACGTGTCGGTGCGTCAGGCCGGATGCATGGGGCTGTGTCACTCCGAACCGACGGTCGAGGTTTCGGTGCCGGGCGGCCCCGCCGTGATTTACGGCAACGTCAACGCCGAGAATGCCCGCACGATCATCGGCGAGCACATCGCCCACGGCCGCACCGTTGCCAGTCTGGTCTACGCGACCCACGCGGGCCGGTCCCGCGTGGGCCTCGACGGCTTCGAAACCTACCCGAAGCAGTTCCGCATCGTCCTGCGCAATTGCGGCGTGATCGATCCCGATCAGATTGACGATTACATCGCCCGCGATGGCTATGCGGCGCTGGAGAAGGCGCTTTTTGAGATGACCCCCGATCAGGTGATCGCCGAACTCGACACCTCGGGGCTGCGCGGCCGCGGCGGCGCGGGCTTCCCGGCCGCTAAGAAGTGGGGTTTTGCCAAGATCCAGGTGGCCGACCAGAAGTACATGGTCTGCAACGCCGACGAGGGCGACCCCGGAGCCTACATGGATCGCTCGACGCTGGAAGGCGACCCCCACTCGGTCCTGGAGGCCATGGCCATCGCTGGCTATACGATCGGCGCCTCGAAGGGCTACATCTACATCCGCGCCGAATACCCGCTGGCCATCAGCACCCTCGAAACCGCCATCGCTCAGGCCCGCACCTACGGCCTGCTCGGCGATCATATCCTCGGCTCGCCGTTCAGCTTTGACATCGAGCTGCGGCTCGGCGCTGGCGCGTTCGTCTGCGGTGAGGAAACCGCCCTGCTCGCCTCGATCGAGGGCAAGCGCGGCATGCCTTCGCCGCGGCCGCCGTTCCCCGTCGTCAAGGGGCTCTGGGGCAAGCCGACCGTCATCAACAACGTCGAGACGCTGGCGAACATTCCGGTCATCCTGCTTAAGGGTGGCGCCTGGTTTGCCAAGATCGGAACCGCGACCTCCAAGGGAACCAAGGTTTTTGCGCTGACCGGCAAGGTGGTGAAATCGGGCCTCATCGAGGTGCCGATGGGGACCACCCTGCGCGAGATCATCTTCGAGATCGGCGGCGGCATCCGCGAGGGTCATACCTTCAAGGCGGCGCAGACGGGCGGACCCTCGGGGGGCGTGATCCCCGAGCAGTTCCTCGATCTGCCGCTCGACTACGAGACCCTCGCCAAGATCGGCTCGATCATGGGATCGGGCGGCTTGATCGTCATGGACGAGACCGACTGCATCGTGGATGTGGCCAAGTTCTACCTCGACTTCACGGTCGATGAGTCGTGTGGCAAGTGCGCGCCGTGCCGGATCGGCGGGCGCTCGCTCTGCAACCTGCTCACCAAGATCACCAAGGGCAACGGGGTCTTGGCCGACATCGACCGCATGCGGGAGATCGCCGAAGCGATGCAGCGCGCGTCGCTCTGCGGACTGGGGCAGACCGCGTCCAATCCGGTCGTGTCCAGCCTGCGCTATTTTCCCGACGAGTACCGGGCGCATATCGTGGACAAGAAGTGTCCGTCCAAGAAGTGCAAGAGCCTGCTCGCCTATGCGATCATCCCGGAAAAGTGCGTCGGCTGCACAGCCTGCGCCCGCGTCTGCCCGGTCCACGCCATCAGCGGCGAGCGCAAACGCGCGCATGTGATTGACGCGGCCGCCTGCATCAAATGCGGCCAATGCTTCAACGTCTGCAAATTCCAAGCGGTTTCACGCGGTTAGGATCACGCCATTCTGGAGACGATTATGGATCACACTGTCACACTCGAAATCAACGGGATCTCCGTCACCGTTCCGGCCGGCGTCACCATCCTGCACGCCGCCAAGTCCGCCAACGTCAAGATTCCCACGCTGTGCTACCATCCCGACCTGAAGGCCTGGGCGGCCTGCGGCATCTGCGTGGTGCGCAATGCGAATTCGCCCAAGCTCCTGCGCGCCTGCTGCACCGAGGTCGCCCCGGGGATGAAGATCACCACCCACGATGCGGACCTCGTCAAGATCCGCCGCACCGTGCTGGAGCTGATCCTCAGCACGCATCCCAACGACTGCCTGCAGTGTCCGCGTAGCGGCCGCTGCGAGCTGCAGAAGATCGCCGCCGACTTCGGCATCCGCGAGAACCCGTATGAGGCCCGTGTCGAGCCGTTGCCCCAGGACACCTCGACGCCGTCGCTCGTCCTCAACCCGGAGAAGTGCATCAAGTGCGGTCGCTGCGCTCTGGTCTGCCAGGAGATGCAGGGCGTCTGGGCGCTCGAATTCATCGGCCGCGGCGAGAAAACCCGCATCGCGCCAGCCGCCGACTGCACCCTCGCCGAGTCGCCCTGCATCAAGTGCGGCCAGTGCTCGGCCCATTGTCCGGTCGGCGCCATCTACGAGAAGGACGAGACGGCTTTGGCGTGGAACGCGCTGAAGAACCCCGATCTCCACTGCGTGGTGCAGAT
>JBIJDW010000359.1:0-3563 GCA_044343885.1 Kiritimatiellia bacterium | reverse complement strand
CAGGTGGACCTCCAAGGCCCGATCGCCTGTCAGATCGGCTTCCGCCGCGAGAAAGAGGTCCTCGTCTACGGACCCGCCTCCGCCGTGTTCTTCACCGCCAACGATCCCACGCTGATGCAAGTCAGCGTCAAGGAGACCACCGCCCGCGGCGTACGTCTCTACCTAAAACCGCTGAAATCCGGCACGCCCATCCTGCAAGCCCGCTTGGGCAGTCCGACCGGCCCCATCCTCGCACAGCAAGAGGTGGACGAATTTGCCCTTCGTTCGCAGGCCACGACGTATATCGGCGTTCTGAACACCTTCCCGGACGGCGCCAAGCTTCTTCAGACCAACCTGGAGATGGACCCGCAGGTCGTGAACCTGAACGTCTCGATGCACATCATCATTCGTGGCGTGACCTTTGAGGACTCCACCCTGGACAAGACCATCAACACCATCGACTTCACCTACGACGCCGCCAGCGGCAAATGGCTCTGCGCCTACCGGATGATCGCCACCCCCGACCTCTTCACCGGCTCCTGCCACTCGCTCGCGATCTACCAAGGCAGCGACCCCGTGGGGCAGTAGTTTTCACGATTCCCGACTCCCGATTCCCGATTTTTCAACTCACACATTGACCGGAGAACACATGAAGCGTAAACTCATCTGCATCATGGCAATCGCACTCACAACTTGGATCATTCAGGCGGCGTTTAATCCGAGTGTTGTGGAGGTCACGCTCACCGGCGGCGGATTGCTCGGCCTAGACGGCGCGGCGAAGAAGGTTGATCTGACATGCTCCGGCGGAGGGATGAGATTGGCATGGACGGGGCCGGGCGGCGTCCCAACCGACAAGATCGCCGTGTATGAAGACGCGGCCTGTACGATCCTGATTTCCGGAAACGAGAAGACCTGGAACCCCGCGCCGACTACCGCGTCCGTTTGGGTCAAGGGGGTGAAAGTGAGCGGGGCGATGGACGATGTTCACATGACCTTGGAAGCGCTCCAGGCCACGGGAACAAGCTCCGGCCCCATAAAGTTTACGGTCTACCAGGTCGATTCCATCACGGTCACGCCCAAGGGCGTTCCGGTTGACTATCAATTGCCAACCCCTGTAAAGATCGCGGCCGGCGCCATTGCGTCCGATGCCCATCAAGCTGATGTAGTGATTCAAGTATTGCCCGGAGTTGCTGGAATTCCGATTGACATCAGCCTGTTGGACGGTCGAGCTCATCAATCAGGAAAAGACGCCAAACTGGTCATGGGGTCGATCACTGCACGGGGCGGCGGTGGGGTGGTTACGGCTGTGACCGGTACAGGGGGAAAGATAGAGGGCGTTCTCACGTCCAGCGATGTCTATGACAGTTGCACGATTCACACAGGCACAAAAGAGAGGCAAGTACTTTTCACATGGAACGATCTCGATGATGAAGAGGCTTACGAGGACACGGATGGGGACGGCGAATACACGGCAGAAGAGCCGTACACGGACACCGACGGCAACGGCGAGTGGACCGGTGCGGACTGGACATCGGAGACTCCCTATCTCGTAATACCCGGCACTAGCCTTGAGACTCTGCGGTTGCGACATAACAGAGGAACGACCAATGACGTGAACTGGAAGCCGCTGAACGGGCATAATATCCGGTTCTATGTGGAAGAAGTGAGATACGTAGACGCGAACGGCGGGGTCGTCACCCTGCTTAATAAACCATCCGCCCCAACCAATTTGTGTGCATGGGCCAGTTTTACCAATGCGCTAACTCCGACCGACGACAACGGCGTGGTTAGTGTTACGCTTACGATGGCAGACAAGACCAACATGATCTACTTGGGAATGGTGGCGTATGATTTTAGCGTTTATAACGAACCGGTTGTGGTGGCCAGTGCCTCGTTGAAGGCCCCCTCGGCTTTGGTGCCCAAGGGCGCGATACACGCTGCCGAGGAGACGGATCCAAGAGTAGCTGGTATACTTAACACGGGTAAAGATGCATCTGTCCCTAAAATGGAAATCGTGAATCCCATCGATTCAGACAAGAATGGAAAGATTGATGACCCGGCCACTCAGCAGAATGGGCTGATTGGAACCGAGTTTGTCTATGACAATGCTGTGCCCGGTGTTCTGAAGATTCCCGTGAGAGTGAGGCTGACACCGGATACAGCTGAGGTTCGCGCTCAGTTCCAGGACAGGATGAGAGTCCGCATCTCTGCGATTGATGATTCGCATGCGGCGTCCCCAAAGGTTCAACTTGTTTGGGACAACGCTTTTCCAAACGAGGCAACGGCGGGTAAAGGCGTCTATGCGAATGGCTTGTGGCTTACTCAAGCGACATTTACCAAGTTACCCAGAAACAACACGGACTTCGGTAAGAAGACGGTGACGGTGAGTCTTCTTGATGCAAATGGTCAGGTCGCCTTGGAAAAGACGGTCGACTTGGAAGTGTTCTTCCCGCGTGACGAGTTCAATCATCCCTTCAATGATGACATGGATGGTCAGACTTTCTTCGCTGAGTCGGAACTGACGAGTCCTACCGACAAGTCCAGGAGGGCCAATTGGATTACAGGAAGTATTGTCACAGAGCCAGATGGAACAAAGAAAAGCAAACGGGAGTTGGGCGCTAAGTCGCCAAATTGGATGGTATACTGGATGCAGGCGTGCGGCTCTCAGACGAAGGTGCGATATTCTGAGGAAGAATCCTGCGCTCCGGTAATTAGGTGGTTTAGCATGGGATGGCCAAATCACACTTGGCCAGGTACGTTTCCTGGAGTAGACAAGGACTTCGATGGCCACATTGACACTAGCGACGACGAGAATGACTGGGGGCCGCAGACCACGCCTCAGGGGCAGCCGAAGGGGCACATTCCAGACGACAACAAGAACAATATTCTTGATGTTCCTGACCTAGACCTAGTTTCAGAGGACTATGACTCGGATGGAGAGTTGGATGACCGGAATGATGAGGCTGATTTGGATGCTGCTTACATAAAGGATTGGGGAGCCTGGATGAATGTTAATGGGCAGTTGGCTCCTTTTCCTCAAGGCAAGAGTGTTGTGGAGCTTGCTCGTGCGATAACGAACAATGTGTCCCCTTTGCCGTCTCTAGTAAGTGTGTCAGGAATAGATAACTTCTACGGGTTGGTGTTGCATGAGGGGCAACACGTTGCAGACGCGAAATGGATGTTTGCGAATTGTGGAACACTCGACCCTCACTTCTTGCCTGGCGTGGATACTGATTCGGATGGCCTACCGGATCAACTCGAAGTCCAGAGGAATTTGAAACCGGCCACAGATTTTACGTGTGGAGTCTATCCGCCGGGATGCGGGAGAGATTACACGGGCGTTGATATGTGTGACGCTGAAGCGTCAGCTCTCTCCGCCGAGGTGCAAGCGCAGGACGGTCTCCGACTGAAGGATTGGGCCTGTCCTGGTAAACAACACGGCCATGACCTGCCACAAGTCAATGGTTATGGCGAGATTAACCCGTACGACGACTGAGAGGAATACGGCAATGAGCATAATGGTGAGATGTTTTCTTTGGGTATGTATGTTCGGTTTGACGGTGCTGAGTGGGTTGCCTTGTCAC
>JBIJDW010000358.1:0-3578 GCA_044343885.1 Kiritimatiellia bacterium | reverse complement strand
TGGGTCAATCCGGCTGACCCGACCGATGCAATCCTGATCCGCACCATCCGTCCCGAACTCATTGTTTTCTTTCATCTCTTCGTTCTCGCCTTCGGCGGCATCGGTCTCGGTGTCCTGGTTTACGGTCTGTCCCTGCTGACCACCGGCAAAGCGTGTCGCGACGGCCTGATCCCGATGCGTTGCCCCTATGCGCACTGCGGGCTGGCCGCCGTGGCCGTCGCCATGAACGGCTACATCGGCTGGACGCTGTGGATGGAATGGCGCGTGCTGCCGCCCGGTCACGTTCCCTGGTACGTGTGGCTTCCCACCGCCGCTGGTGTGCTGATCGCGATCCTCGCCGGGCACCGCTGGGCGCGCTTCCGTCGCTTCGGCGTGAGCGTGCTGGCGCTTTCGCACACGACCGTTGTGACCGGCGGTCCCCTCTCCGGAACATTGCGGATACCCGCGAAGGAGGCGTTCGACGCCGATGTTGAACTGAAGCTGACGTGCGTCCGCCAGTACACCTCCGGGAGCGGCAAGAACCAGAGCAACCACCGCGATGTGCTGTGGCAAGATGAGGCCTGTGTGCCCACCCACGCGGCCGGCGCTTTCGAAACTCCCGTGCCGGTGCGATTCACCCTCCCGGCCGATCAACCCGCAACGACGGCCGACAGCGGCTGCAATGGCATCTATTGGCAATTGACCGCCTCCGCCCGCCTGCCGGGCGTTGACTACAAAGCCGTCTTCGACATCCCCGTGCGAAAACCCTGATCTGCCCCCCGTTGCCACCATGCATCCACTTCCCTCCGAACTCCTGGCCGACCTTCCTCTGCGCCACGACAAACTGCGCGGAGCGCTGGCCGCCGCGCAGGCCGACGCAGTGATCCTCACGCTGAACGTCGACCTGATCTACGCATCCGGAACCGTTTTCGGCGGCTGGTTCTACCTGCCCGTTTCGGGTGAACCGGTCTTTTTCTTCCGCCGCCCGTCGGACTTCCCGTCGCGTATTCTCGGTTTCGAGGCCGTCGCTGTCCGCCGCCCCGACCAGATCGCGGAACACCTCGCCGCCTCCGGACGCCCCGTCCCCGCCCGCCTGCTGCTGGAGGGCGACGAACTTCCCGCCTCGGAATGGTTCCAGCTCGCGCGGATCTTCCCCGGCGCTGAGTTGCTCAACGGCACCCCGCACATCCGCCTGGCGCGGGCGGTCAAGACCGACTACGAACTCGCCCGCATGCGCACCTCGTGCCGCCTTCACGCCGAAACCATCGCCACGTTCCCCGCGCTCTACCGACCGGGCATGACCGACCTCGACTTCTCGATCGCCATGGAGCACGCCATCCGGCTGCGCGGCAGCCTCGGACTCTTTCGCGCTTTCGGCGGCCGCATGGAGCTGTTCATGGGGAGCGTGCTCGCCGGCGACAATGCCGAAACGCCGTCGGCTTATGATTTTGCCCTGGGCGGCGCGGGTCTTGATCCGGCCATCCCCGTCGGCGCCAACGGCGCACCGCTCAAGCCCGGCACAACAATCATGGCCGACATCGGCGGCAACTTCACCGGCTACATCTCAGACTGTTCCCGCACCTACGCCATTGGCGCGATCCCCTCTATCGTCCGGAATGCGCACCAGGTCTCCATCGCCATCTGCGAAGCGCTGGCCGCCGCTGCCCGTCCGGGCGTTCGGTGCGACACGCTCTACGCGCTCGCCCTGCAACAGGCCGAAACGGCCGGCCTCGCCCGCCATTTCATGGGCTTCGGACAGCAGGCAAAATTTGTCGGACACGGCATCGGCCTCGAGATCAACGAACTGCCGGTGCTCGCGCCGCGATCCGACGCCGTGCTGGACGCGAACATGATTCTGGCGCTCGAGCCCAAATTCGTCTTCCCCGGCGTCGGTGCCGTCGGCATTGAAAACACCTACGCCGTCACGGCCGCCGGTTTGGAAAAACTCACCTGTTGCGACGAATCGCTCGTCACGCTTGCCTGAGGCCCGCCATGTACAAACTCACCGTCTACGTCCCGGCCACTCATCTGGAAGCGGTCAAGACCGCACTCTTCGACGCTGGCGCCGGCCGGCAGGGCGCCTACGACCGATGCGCGTGGCAGGTGCTGGGGCAAGGCCAGTTCCGTCCGCTGGCTGGCAGTTCGCCGTTCATCGGACAAGCCGGCTCAGTCACGACCGTCGATGAATACCGCGTCGAGATGCTCTGCCCGGAGGATCGGGCCTCCGCCGTGATTCGCGCGCTGCGCGCCGCCCATCCTTACGAAGCGCCCGCCTTCGATCTGGTGCACCTGCTGGACCTGACGACTCGGTGTTAGGGGTGTGGAATACGCGAAGCGAGCCGTCAGGCGCAGCTTTGCGGGGGGGGTGCCCGAGCCTACGAAGTCATCACGGCGTGCTGACCGCGCGCTTCACGCCGCAGGCGAATGCGTGGGCATTGCGGAACATCCGCATCCACGGGCCTGCCTCGCCGGTGAAAAGCCCGTCCGGCTTGTACGAGAGCTGCACCGACCGAAATCCGCGCTCGGGATGCGGCATCATGATCGTCACCCGTCCGTCCGGGGTGGTGAAACCGGTCAGTCCGCCGGCCGAGCCATTGGGATTCCACGGGTAGCGCTCGGTCGGCCGTCCACGGCCATCCACGAAGCGCAGTGCGGCGGCCGCCGCCGTCGCGTCTGCGGGCGTGTCGAAGACCGCAAGGCCCTCGCCGTGGGCCACGGCGATTGGGAGGCGCGAACCGGCCATGCCCCGGAGCAGGATGGATGGCGAATCCATCACCTCCACCGTGGCATAACGAGCCTCGAACTGCTCTGAGACGTTGCGCCGGAACTGTGGCCACTGGGCCGCGCCCGGGATGATCGCCTTCAACTGCGAAACCATCTGGCATCCGTTGCAGACTCCGAGCGCAAAGGTGTCGGGCCGGATGAAGAAAGCGGCGAACATCTCCATCAGCCGCGCATTGAATAGAATGCTCCGCGCCCAGCCCGAACCCGCGCCCAGCACATCGCCGTAGGAGAAGCCGCCGCAGGCGACCAACCCGCCGAACGTGCGCAGATCGATCCGCCCCGTCAACAGGTCGGTCATGTGAACATCGCACGCATCAAAACCGGCGAGACTGAACGCGGCGGCCATCTCCACATGGCCGTTCACCCCCTGCTCGCGCAGCACGGCCAGACGCGGCTTCTCCCGGAGCGTCACCGCACCGGGGAGGTCATCGGGCCGATAGGTCAGGTGGAAGGTCATGCCGGGATCGTTCGCGTCGCTGCCGTTGTCATATTCCTGACGGGCGCAATCGGGGTTGTCACGCAGCGCCTGCATCCGGCAGGTCAGCGCCGACCACAACGACCGCAGCCGGGTGATGTCGGTCGTCACAGCCCGCGCGCCCGCTGCCGAGAGGGTGAATGAGCGGTCCGCGACCGGCTCGCCGATAACGTGGGTCATGGTCCCCAAACCGTGCCGGGCGAAGACGCCGGAGACCGTTGCGGCCTGCGGCGCGGCGACCTGAAGCACCGCGCCGAGTTCCTCGCTGAACAGAGCGGCGAGGGCGTTTGGACCGGGAAGTTCCGCAATCAGGCCGCACCCGCCGGTCATCGCCATCTCG
>JBIJDW010000465.1:0-3591 GCA_044343885.1 Kiritimatiellia bacterium | reverse complement strand
AAAAAAGGGCAAACCACTCGGCGTATTAGTACCGGTCAGCTCAACGCATTACTGCGCTTACACCTCCGGCCTATCAAGGTCGTAGTCTTCAACCCGCCTTTAGTCTGACCGAAGTCAGAGGGCGGTCTTGTCTTGGAGATGGCTTGGCGCTTAGATGCTTTCAGCGCTTATCCGTTCCGCACATAGCTACCCGGCGATGCCGCTGGCGCGACAACCGGAACACCAGAGGTGCGTCATTCCCGGTCCTCTCGTACTAGGGAATGCCCTCCTCAAACCGCCTGCGCCCGCAGAGGATAAGGACCGAACTGTCTCACGACGTTCTGAACCCAGCTCGCGTACCGCTTTAATTGGCGAACAGCCAAACCCTTGGGACCTTCTCCAGCCCCAGGATGCGATGAGCCGACATCGAGGTGCCAAACCGCCGCGTCGATATGGACTCTCGGCGGCGATCAGCCTGTTATCCCCGGAGTACCTTTTATCCGTTGAGCGACGGCGCTGCCACGAGCTACCGCCGGATCACTAGGTCCTGCTTTCGCATCTGCTCGACCTGTCGGTCTCGCAGTTAAGCCACCTTCTGCCCTTGCGCTCTTCGCACGATTGCTGACCGTGCTGAGGTGACCTTCGAACTCCTCCGTTACTCTTTGGGAGGAAACCGCCCCAGTCAAACTGACCCTCTGGCGTTGTCCGTCGGCCGGATGACGGCTCGACGTTAGACGACCGCCCGCGCAAGACCGGTATTTCACTGGTGCCTCCACCACCGCTAACGCGGCGGCTTCAAAGGCTCCCGGCTATGCTACACATGCACGAACAGGCGACAGTGCCAGAATACAGTAAAGGTTCACAGGGTCTTTCCGTCCTTCTGCGGGAATCCGGCATTTTCACCGGCATTACAACTTCACCGAGATCCTCGTTGAGACAGCGCCCATATCGTTACACGATTCGTGCAGGTCGGAACTTACCCGACAAGGAATTTCGCTACCTTAGGACCGTTATAGTTACGGCCGACATTCACGGGGGCTTTGGTTCAGAGCTTCGCCTTGCGGCTAACCCCTTGCCTTGACCTTTCCGCATTGGTCACGTGTCACACTCTATACGTCCCCTTGCAGGTTGGCAGAGTGCTGTGTTTTTGTTAAACAGTCGCATGGGCCCGTTTACTGTGCCCCCTTGCGGGGGACCCCTTCTCCCTAAGTTACGGGGCTAGTGTGCCGAGTTCCTTAACGAGGGTTCTCTCGCGCGCCTGGGTATGTTAGTACCCTCCTACCTGTGTCGGTTTTGGTACGGGCGGCCGCTCGACCTTAGGGGCTTTTCTTGTCGGCTTGGCGTCATGAACTTGGCTGGATTGCTCCAGCCTACCTAATGCATCAGGTTTATGCCAGGCGGATTTTCCTGCCCAGCGCCCTCTGCGTTTCGAAGGGCATCCATCAGCCCTAATCACTAGCCTTCCGCCATCCCCATCGGATAACTCTTGCGGCCGGTCACGGAGTATTAACCGTGTGTCCGTCGTCTACGCCTTTCGGCCTCGACTTAGGTCCCGACTAACCCCGGGCGGACGAACCTACCCCGGGAAACCTTAGGATTCCGGCGGATGGGATTTCCACCCATCTTTTCGTTACTCATGTCCGCATCATCACTGCCGCGCAGTCCACGGTCGCTTCCGCTTCCGCTTCAACCCGTCGCGGCACGCTCCCCTACCGACGCCTTTCGGCGTCCCGCGTCTTCGGCAGGTGGCTTGACTCCCGATCATTTTCGGCGCAAGATCTCTCGACCAGTCAGCTGTTACGCACTGTTTAAATGATGGCTGCCTCTAAGCCAACATCCTGGCTGTCTACGAAACCTCACATCCTTAGTGACTGAGCCACCTTTAGGGGCCTTAGACGGCGATCTGGGCTGTTTCCCTTTCGGCCATGAAGCTTAGCCCCCACGGCCTCACTCCCCCGTTGTCATACGCGCGGTATTCGGAGTTTGACAGGCTTCGGTACCCCGGTAGGGGCCCTAGACCAATCAGTGCTCTACCCCCGCGCGACGCATTACGGGAGGCTGTACCTCAATACATTTCGAGGAGAACCAGCTATCACCCAGTTTGATAAGCCTTTCACTCCAACCCCAAAGTCATCGAAGACCTTTTCAACGGTCACTCGTTCGGCCCTCCATCCCCTGTTACGGGGACTTCAGCCTGCTCTGGGGTAGCTCACATGGGCTTCGGGTCCACCCCGTGCGACTGGACGCGCATTTCGCGCTCGCTTTCGCTTCGGCTATTCCCTCTCGGGATCGGCCTTGCCGCACAGGGTGACTCGCGGACTCATTATGCAAAAGGCAAACGGTCACGCCTTGCGGCGCTCCCATAGCTTGTGGGCGCACGATTTCAGGTCTATTTCACTCCCCTCACGGGGTTCTTTTCACCTTTCCCTCACGGTACTCGTTCACTATCGGTCACCGGCTAGTATTTAGCCTTGGAGGGTGGGCCCCCCAGATTCAGACAGGGTTTCACGTGCCCCGCCTTACTCGGGATACCGTCTAACGCAGCGGGGGCTTCGGGTACGGGGCTATCACCCCCTATGGCCGGCCTTTCCAGGCCGTTCCCCTGCCGCCGCTAACGCCGTTGTGACGGTCCCACAACCCCAGAGAGCAAGCTCCCTGGTTTGGGCTGATCCGCTTTCGCTCGCCACTACTTGCGGAATCTCGTTTGATTTCTTTTCCTCCGGGTACTGAGATGTTTCACTTCCCCGGGTATCGCTCCACCGCGCCTATTGTATTCAGCGCGGGGTCACACCCAATGACGGGTGCGGGGTTACCCCATTCGGAAACCCACGGATCAAAGCGTGTTTGCCGCTCCCCGTGGCTTATCGCAGCTTACCGCGTCCTTCATCGCCTGCCGGTGCCAAGGCATCCGTCGTGCGCCCGTATACGCTTGCCCTGAGATTGACTCTCGGTATACGTTGCAATCTTATTCCCAAACTGTCCAAATTGTCAAAGATCGTACCGTGCGTCGCCGCACGGAAAATGCGTCAGGCTCTTTCTCCATACGCACGTCCACCAGATGGTGGGCGTGCCTGGAGTCGAACCAGGGACCTCGTCCTTATCAGGGACGCGCTCTAACCAACTGAGCTACACGCCCGTCGCGTGGTGGAGGCGGCCGGGTTCGAACCGGCGGCATCCAGCTTGCAAAGCTGGCGCTCTACCAACTGAGCTACGCCCCCGGTGGGGCACGCGCCGCAAATGCCGACGCGCCCGAATGTTCATGATTTGCCTAAGCAGAGCCTGTTCGGTCCAAAAGGGATGCGACCCCGAAACACTGATACCGTTATCGGAAAACTCGGATTTCACCGTAGCCCGCGCGTTGCCGCGTGGGCTGCTCCTTAGAAAGGAGGTGATCCAACCGCTGGTTCCCCAACGGTTACCTTGTTACGACTTCATCCCAATCACCACCCACACCTTAGACGGATCCGTCCCTTGCGGGTTCGGATTCCAGCTTCGGGTGCAGACGGCTTTCATGATGTGACGGGCGGTGTGTACAAGGCCCGGGAACGTATTCACGGCGCCGTAGCTGATGCGCCGTTACTAGCGAATCCAACTTCATGCGGTCGGGTTGCA
>JBIJDW010000357.1:0-3593 GCA_044343885.1 Kiritimatiellia bacterium | reverse complement strand
GCGAGCAGGTCGTCCGCCGCCGCCCGGATCGCGGCCAAGGCCGAGACACATCCCGCATTGACGACGGTGGCGGAACCGGAGAACCCGAAACGGCTGGCGGTGTGCGCCGCAAGCGCATGCGGAAACGACTGCCGAATGACCGGATCGCCGATTGGTGGCAAAGCCTGCTTGAACTGCGTGTGAAGAGCCAAGCGGTCGTTTTCTGAGGCGTCGGGGAAAAAACGGTGCAGCAGGGCAGTGATCTGGTCGGCGACGAACGTCTGCATCAACCAGGCGGTCGATGCGGGCGTGAAGGGAGGCGCATAGCCCACGGCTAGAGCGACGCGCCCCGCCGGTGCGTTGGGCACCGTGAAGCCGGCATCGCGCAGTGCCTCCGTGACCAGTTGCGCCAGAAACAGCGCGTCAGGATTATCGCTGCCGATATCGCCCGCCGCGAGGACCGGCAGATCAGGGTCCACGGCGTACAAACCCTTCAGGTATCCGCCGCGGCTCGTTGGCAAACGGTCGAAACGAGACGAAGACGGATCGACCCGTCGCGCCGCAGCCGGATCGAGATGGTCCGAAAAATCGGCACGGCAATCCATGGTCTGATCCCACAGCGCAGCCGGGCCGGAGACGCCGGAAAAACGGCATCCCATACCGACAATCGCAATCTCCTCGGCATCTGCGCGTGGTGTGGCCATGACAAGAGAGTAGCCCTACAGCGGCGGATGGGCAAGGATAAACCTAAAAAAGGCAGAAGACTGTGAGGCTGTAAGGTTGTAAGGATCGGATGGCAATCGGTTATGCAAATGCGGTCGATTCACCATTGGGCGCGTGCGAATCTAACCGTAAACGCTTCATTTTCAACCCTTACAGCCTTACAGTCTTACAGTCTTACAGCCTCACAGCCTTACAGCCTCACCGTCTTACAGCCGCTGGGTGGTCATGCCGCCGTCGACGAGGATGACCTGACCGGTGGAGTAGGGGAGGTCCCCGCGGGCGAGGGAGGTGACGGCGCGGGCGATGTCGTCGGGCGTGCCCCAGCGACGGAGGGGGATGCCGCCGTTGGCGATGAGGGCGTCGTACTTGGCCTTGACGCCGGCGGTCATGTCGGTGGCGATCACGCCGGGGCGGATCTCGTAGACCTGCAACCCGTACTCGGCCAGCCGCATGGCCCAAAGCTGCGTCGCCATGGAAATTCCGGCCTTGGAGATGCAGTACTCGCCGCGGTTGACGGAGACGACGGTGGCGGAGATGGATGAAATGTTGATGATGCAGCCGGCAAAGGCCGGATCGGCCTGCTTCTGCTCGATCATCCAGTTCGCCGCAATCTGGGTCATGAAATAGGAGCCTTTGAGATTGATCGACATCACAAAGTCGAACGACGCCTCGGTCGCCTGCAGGATGTCGTTGCGCTCCTTCGGCGCGACACCGGCGTTGTTCACCAGCACGTTGAGACTGCCGAATGTCTGGCGGATCCGGGCGATGAGCGCGGCGCGCTGCGGGCCGTCGGAAATGTCACAGATCGCGTAAAGGACATTGGCGCCGCGTGCGCGGAGGGCGTCGAGCGCCTCGGCGCAGTCGGCTTCGGGACGCACGTCGCCGATGGCGATGTCAAAGCCCGCGTCGGCCAGGCGGAGGGCACAGCCGTAACCGATGCCGCGCGAACCGCCGGTGATGAGTGCAACAGGTTTGTTCATGGTTGGCTCCTAATTAGGCTTTCAGCACCGGGAGAGAAACCCAGGCCCGTTTGCGGGAGGATTCGAGACCCTTCTCGGCGAGCTGCACGCCTTTGGCGCCCTCGAGTAGGGACCAGCGGAACGGCTCGTCGAGCGCGACATGACGGAGGAATAGCTCCCACTGCACCTTGAAGGCGTTTTCAAAGCTCATCTGATCCGGCATCTTCTGCCAGTTGTCAAAGAAGTTGATCGGCTGCGGGATGTCGGGGTTCCACACCGGCCGCGGCGTGGCGCCGTAGGGCTGGATGAAGACGTCGCGCAGGGTCACGACGGCTGAACCCTGGGTGCCGTCGACCTGGACGGTCAGCAGATCGTCGCGCCGGACACGGGTGCACCAGGATGAGTTGAAGTGGACGATCACGCCGTTCTCCAGCTCGAAGGTCGAGTAGGCGGCGTCATCGGCGGTGCAGGCATATTTCTTGCCGTCTTCATCGACACGCTTTTTGATGTGCGTGGCCGCGAGGCAGGAGACGGCCTTGACCGGGCCGAACAGGTTGTCAATCACATAGCGCCAATGGCAGAGCATGTCGATGACCATGCCGCCGCCATCCTGTTTGCGGTAGTTCCAGCTCGGACGCTGGCCCGGGACGGTGTCGCCCTCGAAAACCCAATAGCCGAACTCGCCCTTAACCGAGAGGATCTCGCCGAAAAAGCCGCGCTCCATGAGGGTCTTGAGTTTGAGAAATCCGGGGAGCCACAGCTTGTCCTGGACCACGCCGTTTTTCACCCCCGCTTTTTTGGCGAGGGTGTACAGCGCGTAGGCATCGCGGGTGTTGGTCGCGGTCGGCTTCTCGCAATAGATGTGCTTGCCTGCGGCGATCGCCTGCTTGACGGCGGGGATGCGCAGATTGGTGCCCTGGGCGTCGAAATAGACGGGATAGGCGGGGTCCTTCAGGATGCCCGCAAGATCGGTGGTCCACTTCGTCACGCCCGACTGCTCGGCGAGCTTCTGCAGCTTGAGCGGGTTACGGCCGACCAGAATCGGGTCGGGAACGATGAATTCGGTGGGGGAGACCCGAACACCGCCCTGCTTGATGATCGGCATGATCGAGCGAAGGAGGTGCTGGTGGGTGCCCATGCGCCCCGTGACGCCGTTCATGATGATGCCGATCGTGTGGATCTTGATGTCGCCCATGTGAAACCTTTCGTGGGGGGTTGAGCGTGGCGCGTTCGCCACCGTGCGGTTGGTGTTAGAGGATGTGTGTGTCGGTACACTGCGGCCAAGCGCCTGCGGGCAGGGGCGGCGCGTCGACCCCGGCCTTGGGAAGAGTGCCTGCGAGTTCCTGCCGCCAGTGCGCGACATCCCCTGCAGGGCCGTAGATGTAGATGAAGCGGGCGCTGGACGTGCCGACGTTAGTGATCTGATGAAAGACGCCGGGGGGGATGTAGACCGCTTGTCCCTGAGAGAGAATCTGGCGTTCGGCGCCGAGGCAGACCTCGACCGTTCCCTCCAGGACGAAATAAACCTCTTCCTGCTCCTGATTGTGCCAGGGGGTCTGCCCGCCCTCCGGGTCCAGCGTAATGTAGCCGGCGGAAAAGTTCGCAGCCTGAATCGGCGACGCGCCGCCAACCAGATTCTGGGTCCGGCGGCGGGCGGGATAACGGCGCCCCTGAATGATGGCGAGGTCGGCAAGTGTCATAAAATAAAAAAGTTAGTGTGGACAACCCGGATGCATTCGGATTACGCTTAAAGCCCCAAAAGAACAGATGTCAAGGGTACACCAGACGCGGGCAGGCGTCAACAGCAAGAAGGATCATGATGGAACAGATATTTGCAAAACGAATCGTGCCGGTCGTCGTGTTGGATCAGGCGGAGCAGGCCGAGCCTTTGGCCGAGGCGCTGTTGCGGGGCGGTTTGGCGGTGATGGAGAT
>JBIJDW010000356.1:0-3595 GCA_044343885.1 Kiritimatiellia bacterium | reverse complement strand
TGCAGGGCGTGGTAGTAGTAGAAGTCGTCCGTGCCGGGCACGAGGTCTTTGAGCGCGTCCGCCCGGTTGGTCGAGAGGGCGAACTGTTCAACATACCCGATTTCCTGGGCGCTCGCGCCCAAGGTCCATGCAACCGCCAGTGTCCATGCAGCAATTTTCTTCATAGCAGGGTCTCCTTTCGTGTTCAGCCGCCAATACTGTTAATACGCTTGTCGCCATTCATTTCTTCGAGGTTTCTTCTTTGTCCCCCCCGGAACGGCTTGCCGTTCCGTCTTCGTCCAGCATCCTTTCGTCTCCCCGCACGCCAAACCGCTTACGACACCTTGACGGCGCAGGCATGAAACGCCCCAAGGTAGGGATCCATATCCCACGGTGAACCGCAACACGCCTCCGCCGCAGCTTTGCATCCTCCCAAACATTGCATTTCCAGCCTGCATCCAGCACAGAATGGGGGACGGGCTTCGTTGAAGGACCGGGCCTTTCTGGAGCGCACGAGATCGGAGAAGCCTGACGTGAGTATGTTCCCCAGGATCGTCGGACTGTGATTGCAGGGGCGCACATTGCCAAGCGGATCGAGCGCGTAGTATGCCCGCTCCGTGCCCGCCGCGCAAAAGCCGAACGTCAGCCGCTTATAGCGTCCCACGTCGAAAAGGCACGGCGGCATGGCGATGGAGCAACTAATCGGGAAATCGTATTGCTCGCTGACTCGCTCAGCCTCGTCCAGAGCCGCCTGCAACTCGGCGGGCGTAGCCTGCAACAGCGCGATGTTATCGCGTCCGCGTCCGCCCGGGTTGAAACGATTGAACATCACGCCGTCGAGTCCCAGCGCGACGGCAAGTTCGGCCGTCTGCCTCCATGTGGACAGGTTGAGCCGGGTCGCGACGAAGACCCCGATCACACGCGCCCCCCTTAGTTTCAGTTCGGCCATCGCAGCGGTGACCCGGTCGAACGCACCGGACGAGCCACTCATGCGATCATGAATATCCCGCTCAGAAGACAGCAGGGGCAGTTCAAAGACGCTGATCGTGTCCGGTGTCAACCGGGCAATGGCGGCATCGGTCAGCAACGATCCGTTCGTAATCAGGTTGATCGTGACACCGCGACTGTCAAGAAAGGCGACGATGTCGTCCAGATCGGGGCGCAACAACGGTTCTCCGCCGGTCAGTGAGACCAGCGTCGCGCCCGTCTCGTCCAGCATCTTGGCGAGGATTCGCAACGTCTCGGCTGTGCCGAGTTCGCCAGCCGGGTAGCCGACCGGGTTCTTCCAGGCGTTGTAGCAGTGCGGGCAGTCGTGATTGCACCGCTGCGTAACCTCGAAAACGAAATGCGAATGGCGCGCCGGCGCCGTGTCTGTGAGATCGGTCATTCAGCCCTCGTGACCGCCGCCTTGAGCTTGTCCACCTGAGCGGCGACTGACTTTCGTAACTCTTCCGCCTTCTTCCGGCTCTCCGGTGAAAGCATATTTGTGATTTCCTGTTTTTCCAGGGTCGCAAGATCGGCCTCGATCTGGACGAGCAACCGGGCTACGACATCCGGGTGCAGTTTTCTGGAATAGGCCAACTTGTCGAGCAACGGCAGTCGTTCGGACAGCCGCTCCATGCTCTCTTCCCCGGGTCTGAACATCATCGGCTCGTAGCATGTTGCTTGCTTCCTCTCGGACGGGCGTTTGCTCTGGACACCGCGGGCCAGCCTGGCGAGGTCCACCTTCAAGAGCCCGGACTCCGATTCGCTCAGCAGTCCCTTCTTCAGAAGCGCGTTAACGTCCTCGGTTGACTTGGCCAGAGAATCGAGCATCTTCTTTTGCCCCCGCTCATTAAACGGGTAGTCCCCGCGTTTCCCGGAAGCAACTTCCTCGGCGTCCTTCCACGCGACGGTCAGTCGCTTCCATTCGCGGGTGGCAGGGAGTTCATCGTTCGCGGGCGCGCCGCTGCCGATTGCCGACAAAGCGGAGGGAAATTGAGATTTTAAGTTCTCGATGGCGGCGGAGACCTTTTCACGCATGGCTTCCGCGTTCTTTCGTTCCGGCTCGGGGATCTCGCCTATGAGCTTCGAGTCTGAGAGTACCTTCACATCCGCCTCCATTGCGGCGACGATTCTGGTGCCCGCCGCGGGATGGACCTTCCCCGCCTTCACGAGCGATTCCACGAGCGGAAGCCGCGCGGAAAGCCGATCGAAACTGAGTTTGGCGGGAGGAAGATAGACCATCTCGTAGCATGATACCATGCTGTCGGTCGGCGGGTTGGCGTAGATGCCCGATTTGATGTGATCGGCTTCCGCGCTCAGCAAGGCCACCTCCTGTGGTGCGAGCAGTCCCGCCTTGGCCAGGCGCGTCAGGGCGTTCGTGGCGGCTGCCAGCTTCCTGTCGGCCTGTTTCCGTTGCGCTTCCGTGCTCTGGCCGCTGTCCGCCAAAGGTTTCGTTGCGGACCACGTCTCTTCGACGATTTTCCAGTCTGCGGAATTGGCCAGGTCCGCCTCGTCTTTTTCGCGGGTAGCGGCCGCCGGCGGTTGGGATTCGGCCGACGCGGGCGTGGTGGAACCGGCCAGGAATCCGAGCAGTGCCAGGCCGGCCGTCACCAGACGCCGACGCCAACGCGGTCCGGTCACAGTCGCGCGACGCAAGTTCGCGCCGACGACGAAAAGCGTGGCCACAGCCGCGAGGCCCAGGATGGCCATCGTCATGTTCACAGCCTTCTGAGTCATGATTCATTCCTCCATTGATCCATCGCCAGCCGGAGCCGCAAGCGGCTCCCTGCCTGCCTGCCGGCAATCGCTCTGCGGACCCCGATTACTTGCCCTCCGCAACCGACGGGTCCGTCAGCCTTCCCATGAACACGATGCTCCCGGTCGCATGGTCGCGGATAACGAACAGGAATGGATGATCGGCTCGGAACACCGGATAGCTCCGCCCGTTCTTTCTCTTCATTTCGACCGCCGTCGCGCCGGCGGCCTCGGTGCCTTCCTCATTCACTTCCACAAATGCCTTGTGCTTGATCTGAGCGATCCACAGCTCTCCCTTGTCCCATCCCATGCCGCGGAAGTCGGCCTTGCCGGACGCAAACGCATCCTGGATGCCCAGCGCCCGGCATGGAGGAACCAGGTCATAGCCCGTCGCCAGCTTGAAACGCGGCATAAAGACCTGCACTTCGCGTTCCGCTTGCTTGTCTGCCTCCCCAATCCATTGGGCCAACGTCTCAACCGTCAGCGTCTTCTCCAGCGCGGCCAGTCCGTCCACAGCCTTCGGCAGGAGAACAACCATCGACAGGGTGTTGCCGCTGTATGGCATGACGACCGCCTGGAACGAGTCCTTCTCCAGGAGCTTGTAGTGTCCCTTCTGATACATGAGAGGAACCTTGGCCTCCGTGCCGGGTCCCATGCGGAACGGTGCGTCTTGCGTGGCCTCGCGCTTGAACGGGCTGGCCCAGTTTCCCTTGAAATAGACGGCGTTCAGGAGCACGCAGACCGAATTGGGCGACAACTTCTCCAGGATCTTCTCGATCTTCCCCTCGGTCTTCTCTTTCACCCAGCCATTGATCTTGTCCAATCCCCCGGCGAAGAGCTCTGCGTCGAAGCTGCCCTGCAACAGAGCCTTGAAGTC
>JBIJDW010000355.1:0-3596 GCA_044343885.1 Kiritimatiellia bacterium | reverse complement strand
TCCTCTTCCAGCCCGCGCGGGGCGCGCGTCGTGCAGGATACCGAATAGGTGATTTCGGGATAGTCTTGCAGCAACCGGTCGCACAGCGTCGTCTTTCCCGCGCCGGACGGCGCGGACATCACAATCAGTAGCGGTCTCATCAGTCTCCTCTTCGTCCGCCAGTCCGCTGGCGGCCGCGTCCGTCTTCGTCCCATCTCACACACCCTCACACGTCGTCTCGCGCCGTCTCACACCGTCACGAACCTTGGCCGCAACACTTCTTGTTCTTCTTGCCGCTGCCGCACGGGCAGGGATCGTTGCGGCCCACCCGCGGCTCGTCTCGGCGGACCGGCTGCGGCGTGACGGCGGGCTTGCCCATGGCATCGAGCGCCGCATCAAAATTGGCTGCCGCCCCGGCCGGCACCGTCACCGACTCCGTGTCGCCGTCGGACGTATTGATTCCAGCCGCGTTGGCCGCACCCAGTAGCGAGATCGACTGGTGGATCGTCTGCTGCCGACGGACGCCGCCGCCATGCATCAGACGGTCAAAATTGTCAATCGACGCCGTGGCGCGGAAGACCGTATGCGCGACATCGGTCTTGATGTGCTCGACCAGCTCTTCAAACATCTTGAACGCCTCGCGCTTGTACTCCACCAGCGGATCGCGCTGGCCATAGGCGCGCAGGCTCACCCCGTGGCGCAGCTCGTCCATGGCCCGCAGATATTCCTGCCATTGCTGGTCAATGCAGCTCAGCACCACCTGACGTTCCAGAAACGCCAGCGATGCCGGCGGCTCCATCGCGCACTTCACCTCGTAAGCCTCGGCCACGCGTGCATACATTTGCTGGGCGGCATCCTCCGGCTTGCCCGCAAACGCGCCCAGCTCATCGGCGGTCACGGCGATCGGAAACGCCGTCATCAACGCCTCGGCCAGTTCACCGGGGCGGCACTCACTGACCTTCGGCGAGTCGAGGAACCCTTCGCACTGGGACAGGATCAAGTCGTTGAAGATGTCCAGAATCTTCTCGTGTGGAGAGTCCGAACTGAGCACCTCGCCCCGCAGCTCGTAGATCACCGAACGCTGCTTGTTCATCACATCGTCGTATTCGAGCGTCCGCTTGCGGATAGAAAAGTTCTGCTGCTCCACGCGCCGTTGCGCTGTCT
Organism: Kiritimatiellia bacterium; assembly: GCA_044343885.1. Lineage (GTDB taxonomy): Bacteria > Verrucomicrobiota > Kiritimatiellia > RFP12 > JAAYNR01 > VGWG01. Next base: position 2,453 of record JBIJDW010000355.1, on the reverse strand, counting down.
CGACCGAGCGGTTCAACCAGCGGTGTTCGAGTGCCTCGCCCTCCTGCATGCCGAGGCGGGTCATGATCCCCGAAATGCGGTCGGAGCCGAACAACCGCATGAGCTGGTCTTCGAGCGAAATATAAAACCTGGACGAGCCGGGGTCGCCCTGCCGGGCGCACCGGCCGCGGAGCTGACGGTCGATGCGGCGCGATTCATGCCGCTCGGAGCCGATCACGTGGAGTCCGCAGGGGCGATCGTTGAGCAGATCCCGCAGCGTCCGAGCCTCGCCCGCCGGTTTCTCTTCGAGCGTGAGCTGCGACTTGACCACCGACTCGGGCGCCCACACCACGCCGGGGCCGAGCTTGATGTCGGTGCCGCGGCCGGCCATGTTCGTGGCGATGGTCACGGTTCCCGGCTGTCCCGCCAGCGCGACGATCTCGGCCTCACGGGCATGGTTCTTGGCATTCAGCACATTGTGCGGAATGTGGGCCATGCGCAACATGCGGCTGATGACCTCCGACGTGTCGACCGTCACCGTGCCGAGCAGCACCGGCTGGCCGTTGCGATGGCGTTCGGACACCTCTTCAATGACCGCCTTGAACTTCTCGCGCTGGGTTTTGAAGATCAGATCGTTCTGGTCGACGCGGCGGATCGGACGGTTGGTGGGAATCACCGAGACGTCCAGCTTGTAAATGTCCGAGAACTCGCCCGCCTCCGTTTCGGCCGTGCCGGTCATACCCGCCAGCTTCTTGTAGAGGCGGAAGTAGTTTTGAATCGTGATGGTCGCTAGGGTTTGCGTTTCGCGCTCGATCTGCACGCCCTCTTTGGATTCCACCGCCTGATGCAGACCATCGCTCCAGCGCCGGCCCGGGAGGATGCGTCCGGTAAACTCATCCACGATCAGTACCCGGTTATCCTGAACCACGTAATCCACATCGCGCTCGTAGATGCTGTAGGCGCGGAGAAGCTGGTCGACATTGCGGACCCGTTCACTGCGCTCCATGAAATCGGACCGCGCCGTCTGCGTGCGCTGGGTCCGCTCGACGAGGCTGAGCGACGTGTCGCCCTCGATCGCCGACATCGTGGTGATCAGGTCGGGCATCAGGTACATCGACGGATCGTCGGGATTCATCGCCTCGCATCCCTTGTCGGTCAGCGAGACCTCGCGCGTCCGTTCGTCAATCGTGAAAAACAGTTCCTCCCGAAGATCGCGCGCCTGCTCCTTGCGCATCTCCGTGAGCATCATGCTCTCCACCTGCTCGTGCAGCTTCCGCACGGCCGTCTCTTCTAGCAGGTGGAGAAACTGCTTGTGCTTGGGCGTGCCGTGGTAGACCTGGAAGAGCCGCCACATCGCCGTCTCCTGATCCTTGGCGTCGAGCGCCTGCTTGGCCTCGCCGATCAGCCGGTTGCACAGCTCCTGCTGCCGCTTGAAGAGTCGCTCAACCAGCGGCTTGAGTTCGGCATACTGGTGTGCGGCTGCCTGCTGGGCAACGCCGGAAATGATCAGCGGCGTCCGGGCTTCGTCAATCAGAATACTGTCCACCTCGTCGATGATGGCGAACGTATGGCCGTTTTGCACCACCTGCGACGGATCCATGGCCATGCCGTTGTCGCGCAAGTAGTCAAAGCCAAATTCGCTGTTGGTGCCGTAGGTCACATCGCAGGCGTACTGCTGCCTCCGCTGCGTCGGCGACATGTCATTCTGGATGCAGCCGACCGTCAGGCCGAGGAATTCCAAGACGGACCCCATCCACTGTGAGTCGCGCAGGGCAAGGTAGTCGTTGACCGTCACCAGATGCACGTTCTTGCCGGAGAGGGTGTTGAGATAGAGTGGCAGGGTCGCCACCAGCGTCTTGCCTTCGCCGGTCTGCATTTCGGCAATCTTCCCCTCATGCAGCACAATGCCGCCCATGAGCTGCACGTCGAACGGAACCATTTCCCACGGCAATTCGTGGCCGCACACCATCCGACGCGAGCCGCACAACCGGCGACAGGCGTTCTTTACCACAGCAAAGGCCTCGAACAGGAGGCTATCGAGGGTCTCGCCCTGCCGCGCCCGCTCCCGAAATTCCTCCGTCTTGGCGCGCAGGTCGGCATCCGAGAGCGCCTGATATTGCTGTTCCCACGCATTGATCCGAGCCACCATCGGACGCATCCGCTTCACGTCGCGCTGATTCTTGGTCCCGAAAATCGCTTTAAGTATCTGCATAGTCCTGTCCTAAATAGTCTGGCTAGTCTGACGACCCACCCATGAAACGGAGCAATATACCAAAAAAAAACCGCAACGCAAAGATCCGCTTTCGATTTTCAGCTTTCAGCTTTTCTTCTTCGCGTGGCTACGGCTTCGCGGGGATCCTCGGGCCAGGCGTGCTTCGGATAGCGGCCGCGCAGTTCTTTGCGGACGAGCGTGTAACCGGTGTTCCAAAAGCTTTCGAGGTCGGCGGTGATCTGTACCGGACGCTGCGACGGCG
>JBIJDW010000354.1:0-3598 GCA_044343885.1 Kiritimatiellia bacterium | reverse complement strand
CGCCAGCCAGCGAGCGGGTCACGGGGTGATGACGCCCCGCGCGGGTCAATTGAAGGGACATCGAATCGGCCGGCGGAACGGTCTCGGCCACGCGGGGCCGGGTGGGCAGCAGGTTCTGAATGACCGGCGGCAGCGGATCGCGCCGGCCGGTGCCGAGCAGGGCCAGGCTGCCCCCCCCCTCCACATAGTCCGCCAGCAGCCGCCACTCGACCGGTGTCAGGATGTCGGACGGCAGATCGCCCAAGATGATCAGGTCATAGAGGACCAGCGCGCTGGCGTTTTCCGGCCAGAAGCCCCGGCCGACACCCCGCTTGAGAACCTGGTCGGGCTGCGCCAGCACGGTGATGGAATTGACATCCAAATAGCCCAGCCGGGTGAGGATGTTGTTGATGAACCGGCCCTGCCAACGGGGTTTCCAGTCGAGGAACAGCACCCGCACCGGCTCCGGGCGAACGCGGACGGCCAGATCCAGACTATTGTTTTCCCGCGGCACCACTTCGCCTTCCGCGACACCGGCACGCACCGTCAGGCGCTGCAGACCTTCCTTTTCGGGTGTGAAGGTCAGCCGCTGCATCGCCTGATCGCCGACAATCTCCAGCGTCTGGTTGGTGTTCATCTGACCCGCCGGACCCAACAGTTCCAGATCGACTTTCCCCGGCTTGGGCAGAACGGTCTTGAGATCGACGCGCACGCCGACCGGTTTTCCGGCAACGGCAAAGGGCGGATAATACGCCCCGCACACCGCAATATCGGGCGGCTCCTCCGAGCCCCCCACGACTGCGGAGAAGAGCGGCACCGAGCGCATCGTCGCGGCCCGCGTGACGGCATCCATCGACGTATCGCCCAGATTGCGTCCGTCGCTGAAGATGACGACGCCAGCCAGCGGGAACGGGTTGTCGCTCTCCAGCAGTTTCAGCAGCGTCCCGGTCAGGTCGGTTTCGCCGGCGGCGATGGCCGGAACTGGGGGGTCCAGCTTCGAGAAACGAACCGGATCACGCTGCGAGAGCGGCAGCAGCCACACGCTCGCGCCGTGAACCGCGCCGAGCAGCGCGTCGCGATGGTTCTTCAGCCAGGCGTACGCCAGATCGATGCGCGGCGTCTGCCGCACGGCGGCGGCGGCCGCCGCCAGGGCCGGGGCGCCCGCAGCGATCGCCGCGCGGTCCGCCCCCTGTTGCGCATCGTCCAGCAGGGCGACGAGCTCCGAAAGCGCGGCGCGCATCTTCACGACCGACTCGCTGGATGGAACCTGGTCGCCCGTGAACAGCGGCTTGAGCGACGCATTCAATTCGCTGCAGCGTCCGGCAACCTCCTGCAGCTTGGGGGCGGCCCCGGCGCTGTTGGCCAGATCTGCGGCCCGCTGCGCGACGGCTGTGAGCCGCTCATCGACCAGCGTCTGCACGCGCTCGGCCTCGCGCCAGAATGCGTCCTGGCTGCGATCCAGACCGCGGCTGCCCTGCTCATAACGGATCAGGGTCCGCTCCACCGTCAGGATGTCTTCGCGCAGGCTGGCCACCGGGGCTTCGTTGTTCGCCGGATTGCCCGGCGTCTGGCGGGCGAGCTTCAGGGCCTCGCCATCCGGCAGGGTCGAATCCACAATGCCCATGCTGGCGGAATCGTCCAGGATCATCAGCAGCCGACCTGGATAGGTGGACGTCTCGCGGCGGATCAGGCTGGGGCGGAAAACGAGCACCACCACAGAGACTAGGATGATCATCCGCAGCAGGAGCAGCCCCCAGGCATGGCCACGCACGATGGCCCGCGACTGGCGGCGATAGATCTCCGCGCCAAGCCACGCCACCAGGGGCACGGCCAGCACGAGCCACCAAGCCGACCAGGCGGCGGCAAATCGAACGGCATACTCAACGGTTCTTAATACGTCCATACCCTATACAAACCTCAAGCCCATCAACAGTTCGCCCATGGCAAACAGAAGCACGGCCAGCAACACCCAGCCATACCGTTCGGTCCCATGACCATCGGCCTCCAACGCATCCATCAGTTCCTGTGCAGAGCCCGCCTCGGTCCAGGCCAGCTTTTCGGCCAGTTGCGCGCGATAGGCGGGCGCCATCGCCGTCAGGCTCGAATCCGACCGCTCGCCCTGCACCCCGATCCAGATGCGCTCGGGACTATTTTCGCGCAGCACGAGCAGCGACGCCGGTCCGCTACGGCTCGAACCGGGAGCATATTCCACGAGCATGCCCTGCTCCTGCGGCGTCAGAGAGGCCAGCACAGGTTCCTCGCCGTCGAGTCCGAACATCGCCCCGGTGGGCGGCGGATCGCCCTTGGCCAAGTAACGCACCGACTCGTTCCGCGCCACGCGGCGCGTGTATTGCCCGGCGCTGGCGGCTTCGGAAAACAGGTGCAGCAGGAACGGATAGACGGTCTCGCGCACCATCAGATTGTTGTTGTAGGAGTTCAGTCCCGATGCCAGCATCAGAACGCTCCCGCGATCCATCCGGCGTCGCCAGGCGTAGGTTGAGCCGTCGTCAAAGCGGGCCATCACCTCGGTGCCCGGCATGGGCTTGTCACACTCGACCCAGGAGAAGAACTGCACCTGGGAAATATCGCCATCGGCATCGTTCTCGAAATCCCGCAGGGCGGGCAGGTCGAAGCCCGTCCGACTCAACTGCCGGAACACCGGGCCGGCCAGTGACTCGTTGCGCGGGCGCACCGGAACGGCGGGCAGCAGGTTCGCGGGTCCCAGCAAATTCCGCCAGGCTGCCAGGTCCACGAAGGCATCGGCGGCCAGAATCAACCCGCCGCCGCGTTCGACATACTGACGCAGCGTCCCGACCAGTTCGGGCGTCAGCGTGCGTCCGCCGTCGAGCACCACGGCATCGTGCTTCTCCAGAGCGGAAAGGGTGCACGCGGCCTCGGTGAAGTCCGTCACCCGCAGGGGGCCTGCGGCCTTGTTCGTGGAGCCGCCGCCCAGCATGCGGGCCGCCAGCCCGAGAAACCCGGCGGCGGATTCAAACTTGCCGGTGCGCTTGGCATCGCGCAGAACCAGCAGCGAGACGGCATCCGACACCTCAACGCCAGCAGACATCGCATTGTCGAACGGCAGCACATCGTCGTTCAGGCGTGCGGTAATCAGGTGCGGACCCGCCGTGTCGAGGCGCAGGTCCAGGCCGATGCGTACGCTCTGCCCCGGCGGCAGCGAGACACGCTTCGCGCCGGTCATCGCGCCGTCGACCAGAAAGCTCAGTTCCGCATCGCGCACCGCTTCCGCGCTGAAATTGCGGACCAGTGCATACACGGGGAAGGAGAAGCCGCGCAGCACCCGTTCATGGCCCACTTCCAGCCCGGTCACCGCCAGATTCCGGCGGTCGGCAAGCGGCGGATGAATCCAGAAGATGCGCGTCTGCTCATCCTTTTCAGCCGTCGCCTGATCCACGTCGGCCCAGTTCGACGCCTGGTCGTCGGCCACGATGTAGATTTCACGGCGCTGTCCGACGCCATGGGCCAGCACGGCCTTGAGGCCTGCGGCCAGCGAGACGGCCGTCTCCTCAACCTTCAGGGTGTCCAAGATGGCGAGGCTCTTTTCGGCATCCCCCACGGCGGCGCGGTCCACCACCCAGCGGGGATGACTGTCCAGCGC
>JBIJDW010000471.1:0-3602 GCA_044343885.1 Kiritimatiellia bacterium | reverse complement strand
GGCAACCAGACGGACTTTGCCTCAAAAGTTGCCGTCCCGCAGCCCAAGCCGGACAAGGCTGTGACAAGCCAGTTCGCCGCGCAGGCAAAGCCACTCATGATGGCACTGAATATTCCCACATACATCAATCTGTATGGATACGGTTATCGGAACGTTTACGAACTGCACGAACTTGTCAATGTGAACGATCGAAGAATCTCGTTTGAGGGATCTATTGTGGAGCAGAAACCATTGTCGCAGGTGTCCCCCGGTGGGAATTGATCCCATAGCGAAGACAAGAGCACTCCAGACAAGCATGATGAAAGAACGATATGCTATCGTCCCTCTGCCGGGAGCTTTTGTTCTTGTGTCAGTTGATGGGATGTGCTTCACTCTTGTCAAACACTGGCGCTGGCGCTTGGAACTGATCCGGTAGGGGCGACCCGTCAGGAACAGGGCGCGAAAAGGGTCTTGATGCATATCGGGTTTTGCGGGTGCAAAGTCTCCCAATGTGTGACGGATAATACGATAGCAGGAGAACAAGAATGAAGAGCATCACGTTCGCAGCCATTTTCGCTGTAATCTCTGCTACTGCGATTCCAGACGTAGTCGGTGACGGATCTTGGGTCAACAAGACGTTGGAAGAACCTTCCGAATGGCATGAGGGCCTCCTCTCTTCCTATATTGCCGCCAAAGACGAGGCAGCAAAAGGGCGGCTTGCCTTCAGTCTTAGTCGTCTGTGGTCAAAAGGAATTCTTCAGAACAAGGACAAAGACTATTTGACGGATCATTACTACAAAGTCCGTCTGATCCAGTATTCGGCGAACCCCCAGTTGCACTTGTGGCTATGGGCAGATCAGACGTTTCCTTTCCCCAACACCACAGTGGAATTCCGAACGAGCCGTATTCAGAATGGAACTCGTCAACGTCAACAAGGGGCGCTTACAGACAGTCTTTCCGCAAACAACCTGAGTCTCCAGTACGAATTCGTAGGAAAAGGAGGGGCGAGGAACGGCGATAAGATTTGTTACGAAGTTACCATCGTTGAGAAGCGTGGCGAGAAGACTATTTGGGAAAGGACTCTCGTGTCGAATCAAATCGTTGTACAGGGGCTCAAAGAATAGACGCTATGAGTAAAACCAGATTGATTGCCCTTCTGGCGATGATAGCGCCATACTGTCCTGCGGATGATCTGATAACGACACGCGAGAACCTATTCGCTCCCGTCAGCGATCTGCATCAAAGTCAGGAGAGATGCTATGCCGATCTTGACCTCAATGCGGACGGAACAAATGACCTCGTCCTCTCCGAATCAGTGTCACTGGGCGGCACCGGCGGGCTGATCTTCAATCTGTATCTCGGAGTTGGGAATGACAGATACCGACTTATGGATCAATTCCTTGCAGGCGTCATGGCCGTTGAAACGAATGGGCACGGAAGACTTCTCTGGTCGTATTCCCACATGTCAGCCGGAAGCGGGACCCTTCAGTACAGGTCGTTTGACAGAAAGGGACGCTACGAAGTAAGCCCGGCAATCACAATCTACCCCAAAGACGGAGGCTCTGACATCGCCAATGGGGTCTACAACGCGATATTCGGCGAGAAGACGAGACTCATCATGACAACAATAGGAACATCCAACAAGGGACTCCTGCGTACTGGCGCCCCGCAGACGGTTCGCAAGACCGCAAAGCCCTGACGATTCAACCAAGAAGGAGGAACGATGAAAAGAACAATCATGGTGCTGGCAGGTCTGGTGGCATTGACGCTGACCTCGGGATGTGCCACATACGCAAAACGGGCAAGCGGATCGCCGGTCATGCCCGCTGGCGCTGATGGCAATTCGGCGGAGGTGCGACCAGATAGAATGCTGATCTGGAAGGCAATCCTGAGCATCGACGTGTGGAACATCAGTAACGCGGTCAACGAGGCCAGTGCAATGGCAGAACGTGATGGCGGGTTTGTTGAACAGAAGTCCGATCAAGGCGACGAGTCGGCCAGCCTGACGCTTCGAATCCCCGCCAAGGCATTCAAGACGGCATTGTCTGACTTGGAAACCCTCGGCACGGTGACTTACCGGAACATTGTGGGAGAGGATGTCACCGAGCAGTACATCGACGTTGAGGCCAGACTGAAGAACAAGATCGTTCTGCGTGACAGACTTAAGCAACTCCTTGAGAAAGCCACGGAGATCAAAGACCTCCTGGCAATCGAGACGGAACTGAACAGGGTGCAGGCAGATATTGACTCAATGGAAGGACGGATCAAATCTCTGAAGGGGCAAGTCGAATACGCAACGGTCAGGGTGAGCCTGGATAGGAAACCCATCCTTGGGCCACTCGGCTACCTATTCAAGGGACTGTGGTGGGGCGTGGAGAAACTGTTTGTGATCCGGGAATAGCAGGTCGATTGGGATAGGGACGCCCCTCGCTTATCCCTACCACGCTAATCGTACGGGCCAGCCCAGCGATTCTTCCGCCCTCTTGGCTGAATCGGGCAGTCCCCTCGGAAGAGCCAGCGATTAACCAGCAGCCCATTTTATGAGATGCGGCAAATAATCCGCTTGATCCTAATGGGAAACCGCCCTACACTGACCGCCGTGGGATAGGATGCTAACAGATAATCACCCGCTAACAAGCTGGTGGATTTTACCGGCGACGATGGCCATCAATGACACAAAGGAGAAGCCAATGTCTGACATCAACGTACAGCGTCAACAATTCGCAGTTCCGAAGGTCTTTCAACACACACATTATCTTGTGCGCAGAAAGATATTCAAACTGTTTGGCGCCGCTTTCCATATTTATGACCCCAGTGGTAAAGTTGCGTTCTATTCCAAACAGAAAGCATTTAAACTAAAGGAGGACATAAGAGTCTATACCGGGGAAGATATGCAAACCGAAGTCTTGACTATTCTTGCACGACAGATATTGGACTTTTCTGCCGCATACGACGTTTTTGATCCCGCCACCAACAGAAAAGTAGGAGCCTTGAAAAGGAAGGGGATCAAATCCATTGTTAAAGACGAGTGGATAATCATGGATGCTGAAAACAGGGAAATCGGGTTAATTCAAGAGGACAGCATGCTTCTGGCCTTGATCCGTCGTTTACTAACCAATCTCATTCCGCAGAAATTTGCCGGGTTCGTGAATGGCATGCAAGTCTGTCTTTTCAAGCAGAATTTTAATCCGTTTGTCATGAAGATCAATCTTGATTATTCGATGGATGTCAATGGGTTGCTTGACAGACGGCTTGGGATTGCGGGAGCCATTCTTCTGTGCGCCATGGAGGGCAAGCAAAGCTAATACAGGTCCAGCCAACCGCCGCACCCGACCGCTGCCAGGGCTGGACCGATCCGAGTTGCAGACCAAGAAGGCAGTATAGGCCTGGGTGCGACGAGAGGCAAATGAATGTTGGCCAATGAAATACCTCATTAGACATTTAACGATTCTATTGATATCAGTTGCGATTGGTGCGCTTCTTGCATTTGCGTCTCGCGTCTATCCCGAGACAATTGCAGAGAAGTCAACCTGGGACGGCTCAGATTTCAGCTGGCACTACCAACAGAGCCGTTGTTCGTTGTGTGATGTTGTCCGACAAGGATTTTCGTATGAGCCACAAAT
>JBIJDW010000353.1:0-3608 GCA_044343885.1 Kiritimatiellia bacterium | reverse complement strand
CGCGCTGGTCAATGGCGACCGCCTGACCGGCGTTCAGAGTCTGGGCGAACTGCGGATGAAGACCCTTTTCGGAGACGTCGCCATCAAGCCCGTGCTCATTCGCAAGATCGAATGCCGAGCGGGCTATGGGGACACCAAACTACCGGTGAACCTGAGCAAAGGGCTGGTGCTGTACTACACGTTTGACGGACTTCAGGAAGGTGTCGTGAAAGATGCCAGCGATTGCAAGAACCACTCATCCGCCGTCCGAGGCGTCACCGTCGACGGAAAAGCGTCGTTTCAGGGAAGCACCACCCTCTCGGTCCCCAACAGCGCATCGCTCAATCCGGAAAAGAGCATTACCCTGTCGGTTTGGATCAAGGCCACGAGCCACCAGAACAAGGGAATCGTCATGAAAGGCCCCCTGACCGAATCCCAGGGAAGCTACAGCCTAGTGTTTAATCCGGATTCGCACGGCGGAAATGGACTGTTTCGCTTGAACGGAGGAATCGAAGATGGACGGGGACAGGTATCGACACGCGAATCCATGGCCGGCTACATGGGAAAGTGGACGCATCTGGTTGGCACGTATGCGGACGGCGAACAGAAGATATATGTGAATGGCAAGCTTTCGGGAACGCAACCGTATCAGCAGCCCATTCAGAACGACGCCAACCCTCTGGTTGTGGGCGGCTACTATTCGGCGGGCTACCTTTATCAGGGTGATCTCGATGATCTGATGATCTTTAACCGCGCACTGAGCGGTGCCGAAATTGAACAGCTCTATAAGTCGCGATAACGATCCAAACCGGCGATCTCGAAAGAACACTCTGAAATAGGCAGGAGGCGAGAATGAAAGCAAAGTGGATAAGTATCGCAGCGACAGTGATCGCACTGACCCTGGCGGCATGGGCCGGTGGGACCAGTAACGAGTCGATTCGGATTTCGATGGAGCTGACCGACGGCTCGCGTCTGATCGGAACCACGGCGGTGACGTCCGTCCGGCTCGTCAGCGCCATCGGTAAGATCGAGTTGCCGGTCGGCACACTCAGGAGCGTCCAGTTTAACCCGGATCGCGAGACCGTGACGGTCCGCCTCGTGAATAGCGACCTGCTTTCGGGCGTGCTGGATCTGCCCGTGCTCCAGATGCAGACGCTGTTCGGCAGCGTAGCCGTGCCGATGACGCAATGTCGCAGCATCGCCTTCTCAAGCGGCCGTGGCGATGCCGGCCTGGTGCTGCACTACACGTTTGATGAGGATACCGAGAAGGTCCAGGACCGCAGCGGTCTAGGCCATGACGGCGTCTGGGTGGGCGCCCCGATTTACGAGAGCGGCGTTCAAGGCAAAGCCGCCCGCTTCCGAAGCAAAGACACCTATCTCGTGGCGGCGTCGCCTGAGTTGAATATGAACGGATGGAGCGGAATGACCGTCTCCCTCTGGGTCAAGGCAGTCAGTCACACCACCTACGGCCACGTGATCAACCGCGGTCCGCTCACCACGGACAAGGAGGGCGCTTTTGGACTCGGTATCGGGCAAGGATACAAGAAGGGCCTCTTCTCGGTGAAGAACAATCCGGACAATCCATGCCCAACGGTTATTGCTGGGACAGACAATCTTCCTCTGAACCGCTGGTGCCACCTGGCTGGAACCTATGACGGAGAAATGATGCGCTACTATGTTGATGGCAAACTGGAAAAGGAAACCCGGCTCGCCGCCGCGCCTACGCCCATCTGGGACGGCCCCGACACGAAGCTGGTCATCGGCAATATGTCGCGTCTCCCCTTCATCAACTGGAGCGACATGTTTTTCAACGGCGCGGTGGACGAGGTTCGGATATACAAGCGTGCGCTCTCGGAAGATGAAATCAAGCAAGTCGGCGACTTGCCGAAGTGAAGACACGGGGAAGGATGGTTGACTTGAAAAGACATTTATACTGGATAGGCCTATGTGTAGCAACGGCGCTAATCTCGGCGGCTGGAGCGGATCTGGCTAAGGAGGCGTCGGCCCTGCGTCTGGAGTTGGACCTGATCGACGGCTCGCGTCTCATCGGCACCCCCGGCATCGCGACCGTGCCCGTGCAGACGGCCTATGCCAAGATGGATGTGCCCCTGACGCAAATCCAGGCCCTGAAGATCGGTGACGATCACGAGACCGTGACACTGAACTTGCGCAACGGCGACACGCTGACCGGCGTGATCAGTCTCAAGCCGATTGAGCTGAAGACCGTGTTCGGAACGGTTGCGATCGGCATCGAGCACATCCAGCGGCTTCAGGTCATGTCTGATTACTACGTGGACGCATCGCGACCGAGTGACGCGGGTGACGGTCTTAGCTGGGCAACGGCCAAGCGGACGATTCAGGCGGCGGTGGACGTGGCGCGGGACGGCGACACGGTGCTGGTGACCAACGGCGTCTACAACTCCGGCGTGCGCGTCACGCCCGGCCACACGCTAAACAACCGCGTGCTCGTTTCGCGCGCAGTCACGGTGCGGAGCGTCAACGGCCCAGAGGTGACGATCATCGAAGGTTCGGGAGCATCTGCCTATAACACGGCGGACGCCGTGCGATGCGCCCTCCTGCTCGACGGCAAACTGGAAGGCTTCACGCTTCGCGGGGGCGCGACGTACGCGCACTCGGACACGCATCCCAATGGGTATGACAAGGGTGGCGGAGGAGTAAACCTACAAGGCTGCACGCCCGGCACCGCCGTTGTGAACTGTATCATCCGGGACTGCCGGGCGTATGACGGCGGTGGCGCGATAGAAGGACCGTACGAGTCGGTCGGATCGTTTATTAACTGCCTGATCTATGGCAACCATGCGGCTTACGGTGGTGGCGCCTATCGTGCGAACCTGATCAACTGCACGGTTGTTCACAACTCCGCCTCCGCAGATTGCGGCGGCGCCTACCACGGTGTCGCCGTGAACTGCGTGATCTACGGCAACGGAAAGAACTACCATGCCGGCAGCCTGACGCATTGCTGCACGACGCCGCTGACGGCGTCTGGCGCGGGCAATCTGGCGGCTGAGCCGCTTTTCGTGAACGCGGGGGCGGGCGACTATCGGCTACGGGCCGAATCGCCGTGCGTGGACGCGGGCAACAGCGCGGCCGTTGCCGGAGCGCTGGATCTGGCAGGCCGCGCGCGCATCCATGGCAAGGCGGTCGACATGGGCGCGTACGAGTGCGACACAACACTGTACACGGCGGTTGGCGACGACATCGTTCCGAAGGAATCGCCTTTACGTCTGGAATTGGATCTGGTGGACGGCTCGCGTCTCATCGGCACACCCGCAATCGCGACGGTGCCCGTGCAGACGTCCTACGCCAAGATAGATGTGCCGTTGACGCAAATCCAGGCTCTGAAGATCGGTGACGATCACGAGACCGTGACTCTGAACTTGCGCAACGGCGACACGCTGACCGGCGTGATCAGTCTGGCGCCGATTAAGCTGATAACCGTGTTCGGAACGGTTGCGGTCGGCATCGAACACATCAAGCAGCTCCGTGTGACGCTGGGCGGCAGGGATCCCGGACTCATTCTGTGGAACAAGATGGGCAGTATTGAGGAAATACAAAACAGCGCCGTCGGTCCCAAGGGAAATATTCAGGGCACCATTGATGCGTATCCC
>JBIJDW010000352.1:0-3613 GCA_044343885.1 Kiritimatiellia bacterium | reverse complement strand
AATCCGCCCGCCTGGACCGCCTGGGCATAAGGCCCCACGGCCTCCGGCGCCTGCCGCGTCGCAATTGTCTTAATCATCGCGTCTCCTGATTCAGAATGGACCCCTCGATTCCGTCGCGCTCCGGCATCCATCCCGGCGCGCGGGCGAACCAGCCGTCAACCGCCCGGCGGTAGTCGTCCAGTGTCGCGCTATGCTGAATGCGTTTGAGCGTCTGCGGACCGTCCGTCAGCGTCTGGGAGAGATAATACCATAATTCCTTGAACCGTCCCAACACCGGTTTCTCGCCAAAGAGCACGGCGCGGTTGACCTCCAACAGATCATCCAGATAGGCGCGGAACCGCGCGAGGTCGCGTGGTGCCCCCGCATCCGATCCGCTCCGCAGCCGTTCAGGCAGGAACGGATCGGCGGCGACGCCGCGACCGATCATCCACCGCGTCACGCGGGGAAAGCGCGTCCGCAGCCGCGCCAGATCGGCAGCCGTGCGGATGTCGCCGTTGTAGATCACCGGATGGATGCAGGCCGCGCACGCCTCGCCGAAGCGGGCAATGTCCACCGTCCCCTCGTACATCTGCCGGGCCGTCCGCGCGTGGATCACCACCTCGCACAGCGGCGCGGCGTTGATCACGGGCATCCGCCGCAGCAGCAAGTCGGGTGTGTCGACGCCGAGACGCACCTTGACCGAGAATCCCCCGGGCAGCGCGTCGCATCCCGCCTCCAACATCCGGCGAAAATCGTCTTCCCTCGCCATCAGTCCCGCGCCGCGCCCCTTTCTAACGACCATCGGCCACGGACACCCCGCATTGAGATCCACCCGCGCGTGCCCCTTGTCCTGTAAGGCGGCAATCATCACCCGCAGCAACTGCGGGTCGCGTCCGATCACCTGCGGGACCACCGGTATCCCCTGCGGCAGCGCGGGGTCCACATCCGCCAGCAGCCCCGGCTTCACCCGGTCGCCAGCCACCAGCGGAACGAAGGGCGACACCGCCGCGTCCAGCCCGGTGAAATGCCGGGCCCACACCTCGCGGAAGGTCCGCATGGTCACGCCCCGAAGAGGGGCGAGAATCAAAGATTCGTGTTTCATCCTTTCAGCCACTAGCCTTTTTTTATGTTCAATCCCCTGCGGCGGCGGCCGAGCACAAACGGCACCACCCCGAGCAGGTTCACTAGAACCACCGCCAGATGCCCGCCCAGGCTGAGCGCCACCAGATGGGTGGTGTCGAACTGCAGCGGGCCGGCAAGCCGTTGCGCGACCAACTCGCGCACACCGAGTCCGCCGATGGAAATCGGCAGCGCCGAGACCATGCCGAAAAGCGGGATCACCGTCCACACGCAAAAGATCGGGAGAGCCAGGCCCAAAGCCTGGATCACAAAAACCTGGCTCCCGGTTTTTAAAAATTGAGACGTCAGAGCGGCCGCCAGTGCCGGGATGAACAGCCGGGGCGCGGCCACCCAGTCGAGGATCGCATCCACCAGCGCCGCCCGTCTTCCTCGCCGAATGCCCTCCCCCTCCGGACGCGACCGTCGCTGTCTCAACCGACGAGCCGCCGCCACCGCCGTCGGAATCAGCGCCAACACCGCGAGCAGAAAGGCCACGGCCCATGCGGCGTGGGCCGTGCGCAACAACAGCGCAAATACGCCGATACCGAGCAGCATCGTCAGATTGAGCGCGCGATCCAGCAGCACGCTCGTGACCACGAATCCGGTCTGACCCTGGTCGCGGGCCATGGCATAGCCCTTCACCACGTCGCCGCCAACATTAGAGGGCAGGAAGCTGTTGAAGAACATGCCGCTCCAGTGGCAAGCGCCGACTTGGCGGTAGGTGATTGCAGACAGGCGCGTGCGCAAGATGCAAAACCACGACGCTGCTCCCGCAAATCCGCCGAGAATCAGAACGAGCATCGCAACGAAAAACAGACCCGCATGCGCCCCGCCCATGTGCTCCAGCAGCACGCCGGGCCGGATCAACCGGAACGTCACCGTCAGCAGAATCAGGGTCACCACAACCTTGATCGCTGTTTTCAGATGGCGGCGTGTGTTGGGGTTCATGCCCCCTGACCCCCGTGCCTGACTCCGTCCATAACCGCTTCCCCCTGTCCGGTCAACCGGCGGCAACCGGAGGCATCGGTACGTCCATGGCATCGGCGATGGCGCGGAGCAGATCCGCCTCATTGGGTGCGGTCTGCCCATCGGCCATGATACAGCGGGTGCAGGCCTCGATGACCTTCTTCTTGACCTGCGGCGATGATTCGGAGAGCGTGTTGAGCGCCAGATCGACATCGCCAAGCGATGTCCGCGCGGCGTCATAAGCCAGCGATTGCCCTTCGAGCGTCCGCATCCCCTCCTCGAAAGCAGCAGCGGCGGCCTCGCGGCTCTCCGTGCCCCAGGCGGCCAGCGCGGTCATCACGGTCCGGCAGGCCGGCAACACCTGCTCGACGGTGCGGTAGCGGATCGGCGCGGCGCTGACTTTGCCGAAGGACGGCTCCACATGACGAATGATCATATGCTGCAGCGCGTATTCGAAGAGATCAATCTGATCGTCGGCATCGGTCATGATCTGAATGACCCGGCGAAAAACCTGATAATCCGCGCGCGGTAAAATCTTCAGCGTCGGGACCGCCAGTGCGGCGAGCGGCAGCCGCAGCGATGCCGGTAGCGAGACGGTTGCGGCCGCCAGCGCGGCCAGGCGGGATTCCGCCTGCGGATCCAGAGATAGCATCGCCTGATCCTGGCGCGCCCGAACATCGAACCGGGCCGCGCGCAACAGGACGTAAATCAGCGTGCGCGCCGCGACCGGGTCGCGCGCCGCCTCGCGCAAGGCCCGTGGCACAGTCGCCAGCAGGGATTGCGCGGCGGCCAGATCCACCGTGCCGGCGCCCGCGCTCGTCCCGGCGGCGAAGCCGGAGACCGCCGCCGACGTCGCACCGGCTGACGAAGCCGCCGGGGCCGCCTCAGCCCAGGCAGCGATTTCCGGGTTGAACGCCGGGTCGAGGCGACGAATGCGCTCTTTCAGCGGCGGATGCGTAGCAAACAGACTCATCAGACTGCTGCCGATCGCGTCGCCGAAGAACAGGTGGCTGGCTTCGGAGGCATGCGCGTTGCTGACTTTGGCGCCCGCCGCGAATTCGCCGATGCGCCTCAATGCGTTCGCGATGCCGGAGGGATTGCGGGTGTACTGCACCGCCGATGCATCGGCCAGAAACTCCCGCTGACGCGACACGGCGCTCTTGATCAGATTAGCGAAGAACACGCCGATGTAGCCGATAATGATCATCGCCAATCCCAGCAACGGCAGCGGATTGCCGCCACGCTTGTTGTCGCGCGAGCGCTCGCCGCCGCTGAATTGCGTCGTGCGGAAAATGATCTGACCGATCACGGTGATCATCAGAATCCCGAACAGCACACCGATCAGGCGGATGTTAAGCCGCATGTCGCCGTTGACGATGTGGCTGAATTCATGGGCGATGACCCCCTGCAACTCGTCCCGCGTGAGCTGCCGCACGCACCCGCGCGTCACGCCGATGATCGCGTCACGGGTGGAAAATCCGGCGGCAAAGGCGTTGATGCCGTCCTCGGCATCGAGCATGTAGACCTGTGGTACTGGCACGCCGGCCGC
>JBIJDW010000161.1:0-7078 GCA_044343885.1 Kiritimatiellia bacterium | reverse complement strand
TGCGCATGGACGCGAACTGCATGCCTTTCTGGTAGACTTTCAGTCTCTCGTGGCCAAAGTGCTCTGCCATACCTGCTGCTCCTATCCATGCCACGCCACACTTCGTCGCTTTCTTCGTCCCACGCGTTGTCGTCTACGCTTCGTCGCAAGACTTTGTCGAGACAGCTCTCGCGGTTTCTAATTCTGAATTCTGAATACTGGCTTCTGCATACTGCGCTTGCAGAACCGACGAAGGAGGTTTTGCAGGCGCCTCAGCGGATCTGACCGGCGCCGGTGACGCGGTATTTGTAGGTGGTCAGCTCCTCGAGTCCCACGGGGCCTCGGGCGTGGAGCTTGTCGGTGCTGATCCCCATTTCGGCGCCCATGCCGAATTCTCCGCCGTCGGTGAAGCGGGTGGAGGCGTTGACGTAGACCGCCGCCGAATCGACCTCCTTGAGAAAGCGGTCGGCGGCACGGCGGTTGGCGGTGATGATGGCGTCGGAGTGATGGGACCCGTGGCGGTTGATGTGGTCGATCGCCGTCTGTAGCGACGGCACGATGCCGACCGTGAGGATCAGATCGAGGTATTCGGCGGACCAGTCGGCCTCCGTCGCCGGACCGAACGCCGGGATGATCGTCCGCGCGGCGTCGTCGGCGCGAATTTCGATGGCGCGGCGTGCCGCCAGTTCGGCGAGCCGGGGGAGGAAGGCGGCGGCGGCCTGCTCATGCACGAGGAGCTTTTCGATGGCGTTGCAGGTTCCGGGGCGCTGACACTTGGCGTTCTCGGCGATCCGCAGCGCCATGTCGAGATCGGCTGCGGCGTCGACATAGAGGTGGCAGACCCCCTTGTAATGTTTCAGGACGGGAATGCGGGCTTGCTCGACCACGGCGCGGATGAGCGATTCGCCGCCGCGGGGGATGACCACGTCGACGCAATCTTCGAGCTGCACGAGTTCGCGCACCGCCTCGCGGTCGGTGGTGGGGATGAGCTGGACGGCGTGGTCGGGCAGGCCCGCGCGAGCGCCTCCCGCAGCCAGAGCCTCGGCGATGGCGAGGTTGGAGCGAATCGCCTCCTTGCCGCCGCGCAGGATCACGGCGTTGGAGGTCTTGATGCACAGCACCGCCGCGTCGGCGGTCACGTTGGGACGCGACTCGAAGATGATGGCCACGACGCCGAGGGGAACGCGGCGCTTCTCAATGACGATGCCGTTGGGGCGAGTGCGACGCCAGATGCGGCGGCCGACGGGATCGGGAAGCGTGGCGACCTCGCGGATGCCGCCGACCATGGCGTCGAACCGGGCATCGGTGAGGGTCAGGCGGTCCACCAGCGCGGCGGAGAGGCCGGCGGCGCGGCCATCGGCGACATCGGCCGCATTGGCGGCCTGGATCGCGGCGCGGCGGGTGAGGAGTTCTTCGGCCATGGCCTGCAGAATGGCGTTCTTGCGGCGGGTCGTGAGGCCGATCAGGGCGCGCGAGGCGGCGAGCGCCCGGTCGCCCATCTGACGGATCTGATCATGAAGCGCGGTATCTGACATGGCTGCGTCCTCCTTGACAAACAATGGATTCATTTCGGCCCCGAGCCCGAGGTGTCGAGCGCGGGTTTTCCACGTACGAGGGGAAGGAAAAGGATGTCCAGGGCGGTTTCACCGTGAGACGATGTTTCATAACGAAACAGGCGCCAGAGGAAGGTGGTCTTGCGAAAGCCGTCGGCGTGAACATCGTGGGTGATAAAGGGAAACAGATCCATGCTGCTGTCGCCATTCCGTCTTTCGTAGTGCCAGACCCGCCAGAGGATTCGCCTGCGCACATAATCGGTAGCGGCCGTATGTTTACGTTTGAAGTCGTAGAGAAACAAAAGAATCGCGTTATCGCGAGTATCGTCGAACGGCAATCCATCAGGCCCGGCCAGGATATTCGTCTCAAAATCCCAGAGCGGAAAGAGGCCGTCGCTTCGCGAGGTCACGCTGCTCTTCTGATCCTGTCCGGCGCCGGTGAAGGCGTAATTCGACCAGTGGATCAGGAGCTGTCGATCTTTGCGGACGGCGTAGGTCGTCAGGTCCGTCCCGTCTTCGAGGCGACGCGAGAGGATGCGATCCGTGTGGCTGAACAGCGGAAAAAACGAAAGGGTCGAGTCCTGCGCGTGGACGGCGTCCATATCACGCGAGGAAGACGTGGCCTTGCCCAGTAGCAGAAAATGGGTTTCAGAAAAGGTGCCTGATTCATTCCGGCGGTGATCCCACAGCGGAAAGAGCCAGCCGCCGCGATACCTTCCGGTGCGAAACCCGGCAAGCGGGGTCAGCGGGTACCAATAGCCGTCATCCGGCTCCTTTTCCCGCGGCTTGTCCCATCCGAAAAGGGGCGTGAGAAAAAACTGATCCTGGGTGTCGTAGGCGAAGAGCGGGAACAGCCAGCCCCTGCGATTTGCGCCGGTCACGGTTTGATGGTAAAGCCCCAGACCCGCAGTCACGCCCTCCCGGGCGCCCTCTCGATAATGCCAGGACAGGAGCAGCGGGACCGCCTCCCAGTCATTCGTCACGTCGTTTCGAGTGGATGTCTGGTGGGCATAGACCGGGGTGAAAACCCCGTCATGATTTCGCGTATGCCACGAGAAGAACAGGGGCCACGGATAGCCGGAATAGGATTCGTTGGACTGGGGATATCGATAATCGCCGAACAGCAGGGCGTGCCACTCGGTTCCATCGGGAGACGTGTGGTAGCGAAGCAGCGGCCAGAGCAGCCAGAGGTCACGGTCGGTGGCGGTGTCCCGATTGTAGAACCAGAGCGGGAAAAGCGCCTGCTTTTCACCTGCATAGCGCCAGAACAATGGAAAGAGGACCTGGTAGTCCTGCTCCCCCGTCCGCCCCCAGAAGGCGGGAAAGATGCGGTAGTCGCGGCTGCGCGCATCGGCCTGGCACAGCGGCCAGAGGACGTTGTATTGCGAATAGGCATTCGTATCGCCGTAGGCCGAGAAGATGGGACGAATGGCCAGGTGCTCTTCCGTGTGTTCAAAGACAGGCCATGCCACCGAGAGCGCCGGGGCACGATAGTAGGCCAGGGGCCAGAGATTGACACGTCGCGCATCGGCGCCGGGCACATTGATGTGATACTCGCCCGAGTAGAACGGGGTGCCCTTCATTTCGGGCGAAGCGCAGCCGGCGAGCAGCAGGGCGAGCGACACGAAAAGCATTTCGACGGAACGGCACTGTTTTCTCATATCTTCATCCGGTGGGAGGGTAGCGGTCAATCCGCGTGTTCTGGCGCTGATTGACCCGCATGAGTCCCAAAAACGATGTGCGGGAAGTGTAAGGCGGTTTCTCAATATGAGCAAGCTGATTTTGGTAATGACTACGCAAGCAGACAGGGGACGCCGCCGCCCGCGCAGAGTGCCCGCAACGATCCCCGATGACTCTTTCGCCACATTGTCAGGTAGACGGCGTCCCGGCGCGCCGCTGATTCTGGAGAGCCTAAAGTCCCCGGTCTATGGTAGCAATGCCAGTTCGGAATTTTTCGCTGGTGGCTTTAGCCACGAGTCCAAACACACCGATAAACCCTGTCTCAATCCTGTTTCCCAGCCGGACTCAGGCCGGCGGCCTGACTGAACCCTGAACCCCATCTCTTTCTCCTGCGGGATCAAGGGGGCCGCTCAGGCGGTCGCCGACGCGGAGCGGATGGCCGCACAGCAGCGCCTTGCCGCTCATGCGGCGGGCGCCTTCGGGCTGCGCCTCCAGCAGCCGTAGTCCGCCTCGGCCGGTCAGCACCACGGGCCCCTCGCCCGACACGTCGCACACCATTCCGGGCGCAAAGCCAGCGGGCGCGACCCAGTCCGGAAGCGCCTCGGACCTGAGTACTTTGAGTCGCATCAGCGCCCCGCTCTTCAGCGCGAGTGGCAGCCAGGTGAAACACCCCGGCCATGGATTGAAGGCGCGGACGCGGAGGGCCAGATCAGCCGCCGTGCGAGTCCAGTCCATCGCCCCGTCCTGCTTGCTCAGTTTGGGCGCGAACGTCGCGAGGGCTGCGTTCTGGGGCGTACGCTGTAACTGACCCGTCTCGACCTGGCGCACCACACGCAGGAGCGCCACCGCGCCGAGGAGCGCCAGCCGTTCAAGCAGCGACTTGGCGGTGTCGTCGCGCAGGATCGGTTCGGTCGTCTGCGTCAGCATGTCGCCGCTATCCATGCCTTCGTCCATCATCATGGCCGTTACGCCGGTGATCGTCTCGCCAGCCGCGATGGCGCGCTGGACCGGTGCGGCGCCGCGATAGCGCGGCAACAGGGACAGATGGATGTTGATGCACCCCAGCGGCGGGAGAGCCAGGATCGTCTTCCCCAGAAACTGTCCATAGGCCACCACGACGATCAGGTCTGGGGCCCACGCGCGAAGCTGCTCTATGACCTCCGGCCGGTTGATCTTTTCGGGCGAGAGGACCGTCAAATCATTCACATGCGCCTTGGCTTTGCACGGACACGGCATGAAATGCTGGTGCCGTCCGCACGGACGGTCGGGCTGCGTTACGACGCCCACCACCTCGGCGGCGTGCATGTAGACGAGGGCGTCGAGCATCACCGCTGATGTTTCAGCCGAACCCATAAACACAACACGCATGACCACAATTCCTTTTCATGAGCCGCACGCAAACTCCAGACGCAGCGTCTTTTACTATAGCGTTATAATCGGGTCATCGGCAATCAACAAAAAAAGAAGAATCTAGTCTTGCGCGCACCGAATACAGTGGGTACACTATCGCAATACGTCTTAAGCATCGGGAAAGCGAGAAATCTATGTTCAAACACCACGTCGTTATTTTGATTGGCGCGATTTTGGCTGGTTGCGGGAAGCCGGCGCTGCCGCCGGAGCCTGCGGCCCGGAAACCGGAGCCGGCGGAAACCGTCAACGCGAGTGTGAATACGAACGGGCTTCCGGCTCCAGTGGTGTCCAGCACACAGGTAACGGCCACAGTCGTGAGTCCGGTGATCCCCGCGCCGCCCCGGGTGCCCGCCGAGGCATCGGACTTTGAGGGCCGGATGGCGGAATTAAACGCCCTCATAAACAACACGGATTTCGGCGAAGCGATCCGGTTGAACAGAGAGATGCAGAGCACGTTTCAGGAGACGGCGCAGTATAATCAGTTGGCCGAGGTCCTGCGCCGCCTGACCGAATACAGACGGGCAGCCCCCCCATTGGTGATCGCGGTCAAGAACCTGTCGTCGGGCGATTCTCAGACGGTGAAGGCGGCGCAAAACGAGCTTGAAGAGGCGGATGAGCTGGGCCGCATTTTTCTTCGGCATGCCTTGCGCACAAAGACGGTGGGGATCGCTCTGGCGGCTTGCGAGCGGCTCATCGCTCTGAACGACACCGAGGCGATCCCCATTTTTATGAGTCACGTGAAAACGAATTCGGTTTCACCGCTCGGCCGCGCCGCGATCCGGGCGCTTGTGATCATGACCAAAAAACTGCCGCCCGATGTGGCACCCGCCTGCTTCGAGATCGTGCGGGCCGACACGACCTTCAGCGCGACGCCGGTGTTCGACATTTTGGAAGCCGTTTTTCTGCGCACGTGCGAACGCGATGAAGCCCGGTTCAATGAACGGGTGGGCTGCGCGGAAGGGGCGGATGTGTTGCGCGCGCATCTCAAGGCTGCTTTGCTCTCCACGAACGCGGCGGCCCGGGCGTGGGCGTGCGTCCGCCAGCCCGAGTTCCTCCCCCTCATGAACGGGTTGCGGGCGACCTACTACGCGGATGTGACCTTGAGCACGAACGTTCTCGACCGCATCGAGACGCAGCCCCTGGTGGAGATCGGCAGCAAGGCATTTCCCGTGCCGGGAGGGGGAACGAACACGTTATCCGCCCGCTGGAGTGGCGATCTGCAGGTGCGTCAGGCCGGTGAATATGTTTTCACGCTGCAGTGCGGAGCTTCCGCCCTTCAAACTACCCAACTGTGGGTCGACGACGAGAAACTGTCGGCTGTTGAAAACTGGGGATCCCTCAATTGGCAGCCGCAGGCGTTCAAGAAGGTGCTATCGAACGGCTGGTACGCCGTCCGGCTCGAGTACACCAAGACCGACACTACGCCGGACGGGTCCATCCGGTT
The DNA here is from genome assembly GCA_044343885.1 of Kiritimatiellia bacterium. Taxonomy (GTDB): domain Bacteria; phylum Verrucomicrobiota; class Kiritimatiellia; order RFP12; family JAAYNR01; genus VGWG01. The sequence goes on along the minus strand of JBIJDW010000161.1, from coordinate 1,012 downwards.
CGTCTGGGCCGGGCCCTCCGCCGTGATGCGATCGCGGCCGTGGCCGGAGGAGATCGATGCCATCGTGCACGCGATGGCGGATCTGAGTTCGACTAACTCATCCGCCTGGCGCGCGGCCCGGACCGTGCTGGCGGAGGCTGGCGAGGTGAGTCGTGTGTATCTGCGTAACGCCATCGTGAACGCACCGGCGGGGATGGCCGCAGCGACGGCATCGCTGCTCGCGGAATGGGGCGACACAAAAACGCCACCGTTGTTGCTGGCAAGGCTGAAGGTGGAGAAGGACGAGAAAACGGTGGTGGCGCTTGCGGACGCCTTGTGTGTTATGGCTCAGGTGATCGAGCCGGGGATCTATCCTGAGTTGTATAAAGCGGGTCTGGCGGCGGAGGCCGGGGAGATGAACCCCTATGCATCGATTCTCTGCGCGGCGTTGTGGCGGGTGTGCGGTGAAGACCCGAAGAAGTTCGGAACCCTGGTCGGGGACGCTGCGGGATACGCGAAGCTGGCGGCACATGTTCAGACGGCGCTGACCTCCAAGGATGGATCGGCTGTGGCGCGTGCGTGCCGGAACGGCTATCCGCTGGCTCCGCTGATGCCGGGTCTGCGCGGGCGATACTATGACGATCCCGAATTCTTCAAGTTGGCGATGGAACGGCTGGATGGTCGAGTCGAAGTGGGGAACCGGCAATTCCCGCTGGCAATGAACCGGCAGGACAACATTTCCGCAGAGTGGATCGGATCGCTTCGCATTGTCCAGCCCGGAGAGTACATCTTCGCGGCAGGCGGCAGTGTCTACGTTGGCGTCTACGTGGACGGGAAGTTGGTGAATACCGGCAATTGGGCGCAAGAAGCAAAGGTGCCCTTGTCAGTAGGAATGCACCCCGTCCGCATCACCTTTATGCAGAACCAGCCGGGCGGCAATTCATCCGCCTCCGTGTCGTGGCAAGGTCCAGGCGTTGCGCGGCAGGTCCTTTCGTCGGATGTCCTTCGATGTGTCCCGTGGGATGGCAAATTG
>JBIJDW010000295.1:0-4305 GCA_044343885.1 Kiritimatiellia bacterium | reverse complement strand
AGCTGACCGCGACGGAGCGGACGCAGGCAAGTGCGGCGCGGACCGTGCTGGCGGGTGCCGGCGAGGTGGGGCGTGCGTATCTGCGCAACGCCATCCTGAACGCGTCGGCGGGGACGGCCGCATCGACGGCATCGCTGCTGGCGGAATGGGGCGACACGAATGCACCGCCGGTTTTGTTGGCGCGGCTGAAGGTGGAAAAGGACGCAGCGATGAAGGACACCCTCACGGACGCCCTCTGTGATCTGGCGGGGACGATCAAGCCGGACATTTTCCCGGAGTTGTATCGCACGGCGTTCGCGCCGGATGCCGGGGAAATGAACCCGTACGTCTCCATTTTGTGCGCGGCGCTGCTGGCGCGTCAGGGCGATGCGGAAGCGTTCAACACGCTGGTCAAGGACGCTCAGGGCCATCAGGCGCTGACCCGACACGTGCAGGCTGCGTTGGCCTCCACGTCCGACGAGTCCGTCCGCTTGGCGTGTTTGCGCGGCGCGCCCATCGCCCCCGTCATGCAGGGGCTGCGGGGACGGTATTGCGCCGGGCAGGCGTTTATAAACCCCGTGCTTGAGACCGTTGATCCGCAGGTCAACGTGAACAATCGAGATTTCCGGTTTCCGGACAAGCGGCAGGACGACATCTCCGTCCGATGGACCGGATTTCTGGACATCGCCGTGCCAGGGTCCTACACATTCATCGTCAACGCGCACAGCGGGGCGAACGTGTGGGTGGATGATCAGCTTGTGGCGCAAAGTTTGGCGTGGGCGGAAAACAAGAAGGATGCGGTCAAACTGGCCAAAGGCTGGCACAAGCTGCGGGTGGATTTCTGGCAGGGCAGCGGCAACAGTCAGGTGCAGCTCGCCTGGATTCCGCCGAGCGGCCCGCGCGAAGTGATCCCGGCTGCCGTGCTGAAGACCGCTCCTGCGGCGTCCTTCCTCGCGCAGATCGAGAAGATCATGGCCGATCTTCCCGCCGCCAAGCCGGAGGAACTGGTCGCCGCCAGCCCCCTGCTGAAGAGTTATGGTGCCGTATCGGGGTTCTATCTCGACCGCGCCATGCGCGGGGCGAGTTCGGAAATGATCACGCCTTATGTAACGATGCTGGTTGAAATGCGAGACGTGTCGCTGGCTGGCAAGATTCGCGAGATGCGTAAAGCCGGCGTTCCCCTGGCTTCCAAGATCGACTCGTGTCTGGCCAATCTGGCAGGGAAAGCGGCCCCGAGTCAGGCGCCCTGGTTCTATGCCGTCCTGAAGACCGACACCGACAATGCCTTCTCGATGTGCGGGCCGATGCTCTCCAAGGTGATGCAGGAGACCTGCAAGAATAACGGCAATGCGTTCAATGCGCTTGTGGGAGACCCGCAGGGGCATGCAACCCTCAAGGCCTATCTCGACAAATTGCCCAAGCCTGAGACTCCCAAGTCGACTCCCAAGCCTGAGACTCCCAAGTCGACTCCCAAGCCTGAGACTCCCAAGCCGACTCCCAAGTGACCGACGTTCCCACGACGGGAACCGGGGGTATCCATGATCGCATTTGTACGCGGCACCCTGTTTGAAAAAAAACCCATGACGGCCTGGATCGATGTCCAGGGCGTGGGTTACGAGGTGATGATCACGCTGGGCACCTACGACCGGCTGCCCGCCGTGGGGCAGCCCTGCCTGCTGCATACCTGCCACATCATCCGCGAAGATGCGCATCTACTGTTCGGATTCCATGACTCCGACGAGAAGTCCACGTTCGAGTTGCTGATCACCGTCAACGGCGTCGGACCCAAGGTGGCGCTGGCGATCCTCAACGGCCTGCCCGTCGCGGACCTCCGGGCCGCGATCGCCGAAGGCAATGTCAAACGCCTCAGTACCGTCCACGGCGTCGGCAAGAAGACCGCCGAACGGCTGGTCGTGGAATTGCGCGACAAGATCGATCCGGCCGAAGCGTTTGCGGCGCAGATCCTGGCGCATCCCGGCGGCGATTCCGCCGTCTTGCGTGACACGGTGCTGGCGCTCACCCAGCTCGGCTTTGCGCACGATCAGGCTCGGAAGAAAGTCCAGACCGCGCTCGACGCCGGCGCCGACCCCTCCAACACAGAAGCGCTGCTCAAAAAGGCCCTCGCCGGGCGGTGAGCCTCACTGAAACCTGAAACCGGCGCTTGCAGGGGTTTTGCAAGCGCCGCTCACACAAACCGGCGCTTCAGGCGTCCCCGGTACTTGTCGATCGCCCAGCGCACCATTTCGAACGGTTCTCGCACGCCAAACAGCAGCGCGCCGGCAACCCCGCCGACAAGCCCACCCGCGCCGCCCGCCGCCAGATGGATGAGATCGCTCATCTTCCGCCCCGCATGCAACGCGTCCGGCAGCGCGTCCGTCCCCCGCATCGCCACCCAGGCGCCCGCACCAGCCACCAGCGAGGCCAGCCCCACACGCGCCAGAAACAGCAGCGTCGGCTTGAGCGGAAAGACCGGTGTCGACGTGCGCAGCAGGCCGACCAAGGCCACGCTCTTGAGCGTGCGCGACAGCGCAAACCCGCCTGCAATGATGCCCAGCAGCAACAGGTCGTTGCCCTGACATAGCCGCAGCCCGGCCCAGCTTACCGCCATGCTGAACGCGGAGAAGAGCACCCCGACCACCACCACCGATGTCGTGCGGCGATGGGCGAAGAACGCCTGCATCACCAGCGCCTCGACCGCCGCCGCCGGCAGCACAAACGTGTAACACGCGGTTGACAGCGCGGTGCGGACGACCGCAAGCTCTTGAAATTCGCCGCCCTTGAAGACCAACGAGGTCAGCGGGACGGACACCAGCGCCATTACCACAGAGAACGGAATAAAGACCGCCAGCAACATCCGGCCGGAACGCGTGATCACCTCGCCGAGGCGAACATGATCTTTGCGATCCACCAGTTCGCAGAAAAAGGGAAACGCCGCGATACTCAGCGTGTAGGGCACCATCCAGTGGATCGTCCCCTGCAGTTTGCGTCCCATGGAATTCGCCTGCATCAGTCCGACCGCATCGAGCGGACTTAGGATATACACGTTGTTAAACACATCGCGCACTTTGGCGAAGAGGATTCCAGCCAGAAGCGGCAGGGCCAGCCACAGCATGGCGCGCACCGCCGGGTCGTTCAGATGGAGACGCAACCGGAAGAACCCCGCCTTGTCGTGCAACCCGATCAGATGGGTGGCGAGCTTGAGTACGCTGCCGAGGAGCAACCCCGCGATCAGTCCGTAAACGGCCTGTTCGCGGCCGAACCACAGCACGCCGCCCAGCACGCCCGCCACGGCGGCAAACTTCCAGACCGCGTCTCCGAACGCCGCCAAAAAGAACCGCTTGTAGCCATTGAGGATGACGTAGGTCGTCGATCCCAGAGTCAGACCAAACAGCGCGGGTGCCAGCATCCGTACGGCGTCACGCCCCAGCCGGATCTGCTCGGCATTTCGCTGGACGGTCCATTCCGTCAGGAGCCCCACAACCCAGCCGGGCGCGAGGATCAACGTGGCGACCACGGGAATCAGGATCAATACCTGCAGGGTGAGGATCGTATTGGCAAAACGCCAGGCCGCCCGGTCTCCCCGCTCGGTATATTCACGCATGAACACCGGCAGGAAGGAGGGACCGATCACCTCCTCGCCGATCAGGAACAGGCTGAAAATGCAGCCCTCAAAGGCAAAGGCATAGACCGAATCGTAGGTCGCACCCGGTAGATAGCGTCCCATGGCTATGGTCTGAAACAGTCCGGCCAGCTTGAATAGCGCGTGGGCGATCCCGATAACCACGCCGGCCCGGATGATCCGCTGAGCCAGCGTCTTTCTTTCGATCTCTATCACCGACATCCCATACCCGCACTTTCAGGATGGAGATTACTGTCCATCTCGTGTCCACAGTTCCAGCGTGGTCCATCCCTGGCCAAAATTACGTACCTCGCCCGTTCGGCTGTAGCGCCGGGCCAGCGCTTCGCGCAGGCTGCGCTGCTCGGCCGCGTCCAGCTCGGTCATCGCAGGCGCGCCGATCGCAAACGCATAGCCGCTGGTCGCGGCATCAGACGCATCGGTCGTGGTAATCACCTCCATCAGACGCGCGCGATTGAGTACAAGCACGCGCCGTGCCTGATCGGCATCCAGATCCGGAAAATAGCTAAACGGCCCCATTTCAAGTCCGGCGGGGACCCGGCGTCCGCTCTCCACAGCGAGGTAGACATCCTGAGTCAACAGCAGGGGTGCCGTCTCGCGCGTTCCGGGTCGTTTGAGGGTCGCGCCTACCCGCCGCAGCACCGCGAGATCGGACGTCTTCTTTTGCACGACCCAGAACCGGTCTTGTC
>JBIJDW010000351.1:0-3623 GCA_044343885.1 Kiritimatiellia bacterium | reverse complement strand
TGCCGCCGAAGGCAGCGGCGTCGCGCGCGGCGCGGTATTGCCACGGTTCAACGGTTTTCCACACCGGCTGCCAAAAGGGATTGAGGCCGGGTTTCTCGGCCAGCGTCAGCGCGGCCAGATGTCCGCCACCCTCCAAGATCGTCAATTCAATCTCGCCGCTGCCCACCTGCCACGCCCGGCGTCCGCCGAACGGTTTGCGTGTAATGCCCATAGCCAACCTCCTGATGTACGGATCAAAACGTATGGATGACAAGCCCGGAGCGGAGCTTAGGTTCGAACCACGTGCTTTTGGGAGGCATGATCTGGCCCGCGTCGGCGATGTCCATCATTTCGCGCACGGTCGTGGGCGCCAGGGAGAACGCCACGGCGTCACGGCCGGAATCGACCCGTTTCTTCAATTCGCCGGTGCCGCGGATGCCGCCCACGAAACTGATCCGCTGGCTGGTGCGGGGGTCATCGATCCCCAGGAGCGGGGCCAGCAGCCGCGTCTGCAGGACGCTCACATCGAGGCGGTCGACCGGGCCGGCCTCGAACGCCGGCCAGGAAAGCGTGTACCAGTCGCCGGCCAGATACATCTGCGCCTGGCGCGGGCCAGCCGGTTCAGCGCGGCCGCTTTTGCAGACATCAAACACCCGGCCAGTCCGCTCCAGGAACGTCGCGGCGTCGAGGCCGTTCAGATCAGCCACGCACCGATTATAAGGGAGGATGCGCAGTTGAGACGCCGGAAACAGCACCGCCAGAAACCAGTTGTACTCTTCGCTGCCGTCATGGCGGGGGTTTCCTGCGCGGTGCTGCCGGGCGGCGCGCCAAGCGGAGGCGGCGCGATGGTGGCCGTCGGCGATGTAGGCCAGAGGGACGGCCTGAAAAAGCGCCGCCCATCCCGTCGTGTCCTCGGTGATTCGCCAGATCGTGTGGCGAATGCCGTCGACGGCGGTAAAGTCGGCCATGGGGGGCCGGGAGACCACACGGGTCACGGCGGCGTCCAGCGGGGTGCTGTCACGATAGGTCATGAACACCGGACCAGTATTGGCCTGGAGGGTGAGCGTATGGCGGGTACGGTCATCCTCCTTGTCGCGCCGGGTCTTCTCGTGCTTGCGGATGATATCGTTTTCGTAGTCGTCGGCATGGCAGCAGACCACGACGCCGGTCTGGCTGTGTGCGCCCATGATCTGCCGGTAGACGTAGAGGCACGGATGCGGCTCGCGGATCAGGGTGCCGCGCGACTGAAACGCGCGGAAGGCCTGCAAGCCCTGCGCATAGACGCGATCGTCATGAATGTCGATGGTGTCGGGCAGATCGATCTCCGGGCGCGAGATGTGCAACAGGCTATCGGGATTACCCGCCGCGAGGGCGCGGGCCTCGGCTGTATCGACCACGTCATAAGGGACGGCCGCCACGGCGGCCGCCTTACCAGGAGCTGGAACCCACGCCGCAAAGGCCTTGATCTGCATCGCCCGCTCTTTCTCAGAAGCCTATGTTGACAAACGGCATGAAGGGCACGTCCGACCCCTGGATGACGTTGATGAGGCCGATCTGGAAACCGCGGAACAGGATGGCGCGATTAATCAACCCGAGCTGGACGCCATAGAACTCGTCGCTGAGGTTGATCAGCCCCACCTGAAAGCCCTCGCCGCAGCGCGCATTGTTCCAGCCCCCGATTTGGACACCCGTGAGCACGCCGTCCACATCGTTATACAGGCTGACCTGGAGCGCGCCGGCACGGTCTCGGACGACATTGCCCAGCAAATTCACCTGTACGCCATACATATAGGTGGAGTCGCCGAGGATGCCCAAGTCCACACCGGTCACCGAATCGTTGCGCCCGTGGGGCAGGTTCAGGCGGAGGCCCGCAACATCAATGGCTCCATCCTTCTGAGTCCGGTAGGAGATCGAAACCGGACGCGCGTCAAACGCAGCGTCCGCGCTTAAGACACAAGCAACCGCAGCGGCGGCGATCCAACAAACCTGTTTGATCATGTGACAATCCCCAGCTCTGTGCGTTTCCCTATCGTCCGTCATCGGGACAGACGAAAGGCCCAACCCTTGGACAACACACCCGGCGCAAGTTTCGATTTTTTAAGAAACCCATGCCAAAGCGTGCCGTTACTTTACAACGTGGAGCCTAATCCTTCAATACAAACTTTTAATTTTTATGCAGGCGGCTGAAAATCAGAATTGCAGTTGGCTGCAAAGGAGGGTATGATGCTCCCCATGAAGCGTTACATTCTATGTTGTGGAGCGGCTGCGGCCGCTGTGGGGCTCGCCCTCTCGGGGTGCCGGCTGTCGGACATGCGCGAATTCACGGTGCGCGCGCCTGCGGTCAAGAATGAGGCGTGTGCGCAGCGCGTGACGCAGGCGCTGAGGGCGCTTGACGGGGTTGACCTATCGAAGCTTGCGTTTGACGGGCCGACCTTCACGATCAAGGTGCGCTACGAGGCTATGAAGCTGGGCCAAAAAAACATCGAGCACGCGATCGCCGATGCGGGGTTTGATGCCAACAGCATCCCCGCCTCTGCGGCGGCGAAGGCGGCATTGCCTGAAGCGTGCCGCTGAGGCGAGGCATGACGGCGGACATCCAGGCGTTTCTCGACGCGATCGGCTATGAGCGGGGTCTCAGCGCCAACACGCAGGCCGCGTACCGGCGCGATCTGGAGGCGTTCACCGTCTTTCTCAGCCGGATCGGTATCGCGACAGCTGCTGCGGTAACGCGGGATGCGATCACCGCATTCCTGCAGGATCAGCGGCACGACGGACGCGCCGCCGCGACGGTGGCGCGGCGGTTGGTCGCCATCAAGGTTTTTTTTCGCTTCCTCGTAGCCGAGGGCCGCATCCCCGCCGATGTGACCGAGACGATGGTCTCGCCCAAGGTCGGCAGGCTCCTGCCGCACATTCCGGGTGAAGGAGACGTGGCCCGCCTGATTGATGGGCGCGTGCCGGACGGGCATCGGGAGTCTGCGCGGGCTGCGGCGTGCGAGGCGCGTGATCGATCGGTCGTCGAACTCTTTTATGCGTGCGGACTGCGGGTATCCGAATTGGCGTCGCTGCGGGTCGGCGATGTGGATCACGATTCGGCCCAGGTCCGCTGCACGGGCAAAGGGTCCAAGCAACGGGTGATTCCAGTGGGGGAGGCAGCGCTGACCGCGCTGAGACGTTATCTGGATCAGGCCCGGCCGGTGTTGGCTGCGGGGTGCCCGGTGGACGGTGCGCTGTTTGTCAACGGCCGGGGCGGCGGGTTGACGCGGCAGGGTGTCTGGCGGCTGATCGTGCAGCGCGCCCGCGCGGCGGGCATTCGCGGCCGCCTGACGCCGCACACCCTGCGGCACTGTTTCGCCAGCCACCTGCTGCAGCACGGGGCCGATCTGCGCGCCATTCAGGAGCTACTCGGCCATGTCGACATCGCGACTACGCAGATTTACACGCATGTTGACAGCAGCCGATTGCTCCAGATTCATCGCGATTTTCATCCGCGCGCATGAGCCTGAAAGAAACGGTCGCAAAAAAATCTTTCATTTTCTTGACGATTAGTGTTGATTCTCCCGCGAAATGCGCTACATTCTTACCAACACATGGGGTTTTATCCCCATAAAACCGTAACAAGGAGTTCACATCATGGCTAGTAAAGC
>JBIJDW010000349.1:0-3636 GCA_044343885.1 Kiritimatiellia bacterium | reverse complement strand
GCCACAAAAAAAAGCGGGGCGCAAGGGTATTTCTTACAAATGTTCGACAATCAACCGTTTCCGCATCAGTCCGAACAAACTCCAGCCGCCCCGGCCGCTAAACCATCAACTATCTTGGATCTCACCCCCTTGCATACACCTTGCTTCTTGCTTCTTGCCCCGTCCGGCTCATTCTGGCAGAATATCTCACGTGAGATCGAATGCGTGGGCTTCACGCCGGCTCCGATTCATACTAAAAAAGGCAGAAGACTGTGAGGCTTAGGTGGCAGTCGGTTATGCAAATGTGGTCGGTTCACCATGGGGTGCGTGCGAATCTAACCGTAACCTGTTTATTTTCAACCTTACAGCCTTACAGCCTTACAGCCTCAGTCATTTCTCCGATCCCACAGCAACCCGCATGACACTTGGAGCGAATCATGAACTACGAACCCGATCCGAAGCGCTACGAGAATGGCATGATCTACAACCGGTGCGGACGCAGCGGCCTCCGGCTGCCGGCCGTTTCGCTCGGCCTGTGGCATAATTTCGGCCAGGCCGCGTCATCCGCCTCGTGCCGCGAGATCCTCGCCACGGCATTCGACCTTGGCGTGACCCATTTTGACCTCGCCAACAACTACGGCCCACCTGCGGGCGCGGCGGAGACTCAGTTGGGCGCGCTGCTCAAGAACACCTTCGGCGCGTGGCGCGACGAGCTGGTGATCGCCACCAAGGCGGGCTACTTCATGTGGCCCGGCCCTTACGGCGAATGGGGATCGCGCAAGGGCCTGCTGGCGAGCCTGGATCAGAGCCTGAAGCGGCTCGGGCTGGACTATGTGGACATCTTCTACCACCACCGACCCGATCCCGACACGCCGCTGGAGGAGTCCATGGGGGCGCTCGACACGGCGGTCCGCCAAGGCAAGGCGCTCTACGTCGGCCTCTCCAACTATCCCTCCGAACTCGCGCGGCGCGCGGCGCGCATCCTGCGACAGATGGGAACCCCCTGCGTGATTCACCAGCCGCGCTACAGCATGCTCGAGCGCGGGGTCGAGGACGGCCTGCTCGCAACCGCCGAAGAGGAGGGGTTCGGCGTGATCGCCTTCTCGCCGCTGGCGCAGGGGGTGCTCACGAACAAGTACGCCACCGGCGTCCCCGCCGATTCGCGCGCGGGAAAGGGAAGCCCCTTCCTCACCGCCGCCCGCCTGACGCCCGCGGCGGTCGACACCGCCCGCCGCCTCGCGCCGATCGCCACCGACCGCGGCCAGTCGCTCGCGCAGATGGCCCTGGCGTGGGTCCTGCGCGACGCACGGGTCACCTCGGTGCTGGTCGGCGCCAGCAGCGCGGACCAGATGCGCGAAAATATCGGCGCCCTGCGCAACACCCTCTTCTCCGAGGACGAGCTGGCCGAAATCGAGGCCGTCCTCGCCGACGCGTGATTCCTTCGATTTGCCGTGCACGGCACGAATGACGTTCACAAGAAATGCTGCGCACGGAAGACGAAGGAATCAACCTAAAATACAGGGCATCCTGCAACCACTCGTTGGTCCGTTTTCTCAAGGGCCAACAGGACGCGATAGGTCGGCTGGCGATGCTATTTCGACAGTGTCTCGGCGCAACGCATCGAGCGCGTCCGCCGCAAGGCTTCTGGACACCTGCAGCGCGTGGAGTTCCGGCTTGTCGAGGAGGAAGAGGTTGCCGTATCCGCTCCAGGTCTGGTCAGGCGGCAGGCGGGAGTGACGGAGGTCATTGGCGCGAGTGAAGAGATCGGAATGGGCTTTTTTGAGGCAATAGCGCCTGGGGTTGTCCTTCATGTAGCGGATATAGGCATCAAGCGCGCCGCGACGCCAGACGGCCAGATCGTGATATCCCGGAGTCCAGACATTCAAATCCGGATTGCCGTACTTCTTTCGTAGCGCGGAGGTGACCTGGGACTTGAAGGCGCGCAGCGGCACACCGACGGGCTTCTCCATTTGCTCTTTCACCCGCAGCAAGCCGTGGAGATGGTCGGGCATGATGACAAGCGTGGAGGTGTCGATCTGCGGGTAGTCTTTGGCCATGCGGTGCCACAGGTCGTATACGATCCAGCCGTCGTCGTTCAGGGTGGATGTGCCGTTTTCGCAGGCGGCGAAGAGGGGCTTGCGGTCAAGCGCCGTCATCGTGATCATGTAGAAGGATGGGATGCGGTAGTCCCGGCCGGGGAAACGGATCCCCTGCAGCCTGTGAACAGGCTGGGCAGGACGCGACGGCGTATTGCCGCCTGTGTTTACACAGGGCGTCACCATCACCCCCCCTCCACCATCGCGATCTCTTCAGGGGTGAGGGCGAGGTGTCGGTCAGCTTTCGATGTGGTCGGCCCCTGACGGCCCTGAGGCATGATGCCAAATCGCACAGGGGGGTGTCAATCGCGGTGATGCGCGGATCCGATGTTTTGCCGCGTGTAATTGCGAATTGCGCGAAGCGGTGAGAATCCGCTAAGCTATCGCCGCTATGAGCAGTTCACGCGAAATCGAATGTACGGCGTGCGGACAGACCGCGTTAGCGCGGATCGAGCCGCTTTACGAGGGTTTCAAGCGGGTCGGCGAGGAGGTGGTCTGCACGGCGTGCGGCCACCGCTATGCCGACGCCGCGCCGTTTGCCGCAGCAGCCGGGCGGCCGCAGGTCTTCACGGCGGCGGACAAGCCGTGCCCGCTGAATATCTTTACCGATGACGAGCGCCGCAAAAGCTGCGGCTGGTGCGCGCATTTTGTGGTTAATCCGTTCAACCAGCGGTGCGGGATCACCAATCGCGAGACCCAAGCGACTGACCTGTGCGTTCGTTTCGAACCCCAATAAAGGACGCAGACGATGCCAAAAAGAACAGACCTTCACAAGGTGATGCTGATCGGATCGGGGCCCATCGTGATTGGGCAGGCTTGCGAGTTTGACTATTCGGGGGTTCAAGCCTGCAAGTCCCTTCGCGAGGAGGGATACGAGGTGGTGCTGGTGAACAGCAACCCGGCCACGATCATGACCGACCCCGAATTCGCCGACCGCACCTATATCGAGCCTTTGAGCGCCGACTTCCTCTCGGCCGTGATCCGGCGCGAGCGGCCTGACGCGCTCCTGCCGACCGTGGGCGGCCAGACCGCGCTGAATCTGGCGATGGAACTGGACAAGGCCGGCGTGCTTGAAAAATACGGCGTCGAAATGATCGGCGCCACCGCGGAGGTGATCGAACGGGCCGAAGACCGCTCGCTGTTCAAGCAGGCCATGATGAAGATCGGTCTGGACATGCCCCGCAGCGGATCGGCGCGCACGATCGACGAGGCGCGCAAGGTCCGTGACTCGCTCGGGTATCCGCTGGTCATCCGCCCGGGCTTCACCCTGGGCGGCGCGGGCGGCGGCATCGCCCGTGACGAGGCCGCGTTCGAGCGGATTGTTCAGCAGGGCCTGTTTCTCAGTCCGACCCACGAGGTGCTGGTCGAGGAATCGATCGAGGGGTGGAAGGAATTTGAGCTGGAGGTCATGCGGGACCGGAAGGACAACTGCGTTATCGTCTGCTCGATCGAGAACCTCGATCCGATGGGGGTGCACACGGGCGATTCGATCACCGTGGCCCCGGCGCAGACGCTGACCGACCGCGAATACCAGAACATGCGCGACGCGGCCCTGGCGGTG
>JBIJDW010000348.1:0-3638 GCA_044343885.1 Kiritimatiellia bacterium | reverse complement strand
CCGCCGCCGCCTGCGTATACGCCTCGATCGCGTCTGCCGCGCGTTTTTGCGCCCGCAACGCCCGACCGAGCAGCGCCCATCCCGTCTGCGTCCACGCCGGGCCGTGGTTGCCCCCTGCCAGCGTCCGCGCGGCAAGCTCCGCCTCGGCGAACGCGCCGCGTGAAAATTGGAACTCGGTCAGCCAGGTCAAGCGGTCGGGCGGCAGTGCGTCGCGCGTCGATGCGTCCAGGAGGGGCTGAAGGACCGCGGCAGCCTCCTCGGCGCCCTGGTGCTGCAGCAGCAGCGTGCCGAGCGCGAGCCGCGCGTCTCGCACCCATGTGCCCGGCAAACCGGCGGTGATCGCCGCGCGGAAATCGGCAATGGCGCCGTCGGCGCCGTCGGCCTGGCGCTGCCGCAGCACGCCGCGCCAGTACAGTCCCTCGGCGATGCGCGTGGACGCCGCATGTTCGGCGATCAGACGATCAATCGCGGTGACGGCCTCGGCATCGCGTTTCAGCCGCAGCAGCTCCATCGCGATCTGGAAGCGCACCTCGTCGGCGTTTTCATAGGTCTTATAGTCGGCCAGCAGTTTTCGCCAGCGCGCCAGCGCGCCCTCGGAGTCGTCCGCGCGAGAGAGGCAGACCCCGGCCGCGTAGAGCGTTTGCGCCGCCTGTGCGTGCGCCGGATAGCGGGCGACGGCCTGTGTGAAGGCGGCGTCCGCCTCGCGCCACGCCTGCCGGTCGTGTTGCAGCCATCCGATGCGGATCCAGGCGTCACCCGCGAGTGGGGACTTCGGATGCCCCTCGGCCACGCGTGTGTAAAACGCCACGGACTGATCGGTTTTTTTCAGCGCAGCGGCCGACTCCGCCTGCATCCACAACACGGCTGCGGCCCACTCGGTTCCGGGATCAAACCCATCGGCTGCGGTCAACACATCGGCGTGGCGACCGGCGCGCGAGAGCGTCAACAGCGTTTCGTAACGGGCCCGCTGCAGGCGCGGGCTTTTGGGATAATCGCGGATGAACGCCCGGTAGGCGTCGATGGCGGCATCGAAGCGTCCCAGTTGTCGTGAGCCATTCGCGCGGATGTACTGGAACGATTCGCGTTCGTCGGGCCCGCCGCCGTCGGCCGGGATCCACGTCAAGGCAGCCTCAAACAGGGAGGCATCATGGCACGCCCAGGCGGCGGTGCGAGCGGCGTCACGCGTCCGGGAATCCTGGGGATACTTCTCCCGGAGGTCGGCAAAGGCAGCGGCGGCGGCTTTAGGCTGATCCGCAGACGCCAGGGATTGGCCAAGCTGAAAAAGCGCCTCCGCAGCGACGTGCGGCGTCTGAGCGCGTGCGGCGGCTTCGCGGTAGAGGTCGATCGCGCGCGCCCGGTCCGCTGGCTTGGCCGACTGAGCCAGGGCGTACGCCTGGCGGATCGCCGCAGGCGCGGCAAATTCGCTGGTGGGGAAGCGGGTCCGGATCTGGTCGAAGCGGGCCAGGGCGCCCGCCGCGTCACCGCCGCGTTCGAGGATGTCGGCGAGTGTCTGGAGAACCACCGGCGCGAGGTCTTCGGGCACCGTCGCATCGGACGCGAATGGGGTTAGCAGCGCCGCCGCCTCCGTGAAGCGCTTCTCCTCGGCCGCCAGCAAGGCCCGCTGGATTTGCGCAGGTGCGCGGAAGGCGCTCTTCGGAAACTCAGTCACCAGCCGGGCGTAGGCGTGCTCGGCGTCGGCATTGCGGGTGAGGCGTCGGCAGCTCTCGCCCAGGCGAAACAGCACGACATCGCGCTCCTCCAGATCGGGGTCGGCCGCGAGCGCGGCGTACTCCCGCATAGCCTGCTCGTGCAGGCCCCGCGCAGTGAGGGCATCGGCCAGCAACCGGCGGTCGGTTGCGCGGATCACCTCGTCGTCGGCGCCTGCGAGACCGCAGGCACAGAGAGCGGCCGCGCACAACGCGAGGCGCAGGGCGCGGCGGGGCATAGGCTCATGGCTTCGCATCGGCATCTCCGGTCGCGAACGAGATGTTCCAGATATCGGCCTGCTTGCAGGCGTCGACCACGGTCATCACATGCTGATAGGCGCTCTCTCGATCGGCCCGAACAATGATCGGCTGGCCTGGAAACAGCCGCGCCAGCCGCGTCAGCCGGTTGATCAGATCATCGGTTCTCAGCACGTTGCTATTGATCGTGACCGTGCCATCGCGGCTCACGTTCACGACCACCTCGCCGGGAAGCCGGTCGGGTAGCTTGCCGCTCTGGGCGGTTGGCAGGACGATGTCCACCTCGTTTTCCCATTGCGAGAAGACGGCGGTCGTGATGAAGAAGCACAGCAGGAGGAACACCACATCGATCATGGGCGTGACCTGGAACTGCGGCAGTTCCGCTGCTACGCGTTTGCGAAAGTTCATCGCTCAAACCTACTTGTCACGGCGGTTACCAGTGCGGTTGATGCCGCTTCGAGCGCGGCAATCTGGCGGGATGCTCGCCGGCGGAAGTAGGCGTAAGCCACCATGGCGGGAATGGCCACGAGGAGGCCGAAGATGGTGGTTACGATGGCTTGCGAGACGCCCGCGGCGAGCACCACCGGTTTGGCGCTGGCCACATCGGTGGCGACCGATCCAAAGGCCTTGAGCATGCCCATCACCGTGCCGAGCAGCCCGAGCATCGGCGCGATGACCGACAGGTCGAGCAACAACTGCGTCTCGCCCTGGATGGCTTCGGCCTGTCGGATGCCCTCGGCTTCCACGTCGGCCCGCAGGAGCGTCGGTTCGGAGGCGGTCGTGTTGCGCAGGTGGTCAAAGGCCGCCATAGCGATGCGCGCCAGCGGGCTGGAGCGGACCTCGCAGACGCGGCGCGCCGTCGCCAGGTCACCGGACTTGACGTACGTCAGGAGTTCGCTCAATAGACTCGGCGGCGCCATCTGGCTGGTTCGCAGCGTCCAGAACAGATACAGGCTCAGGGCGAGTCCAATCACCGAACCGCCTGCCAGCACCCACATGATCCAGCCGCCGCATCGCCAAGCCTCACGGAGCGACATGCCGCTCTGCGGCACCGGCATCAGCACGGGCCCCGACCTTTCGTTGGCGGCAGCGGCAACGACCCCCACGCCGCTGCCCGTTGCTTCGGCCGTCTGGGCGCGCGCCTGCGGCAGGGCGGTCAGCGTCAGCAGGGCAGCACAGGCGCATAACAGGATCGTTCTTTTCATCGACAAACCTCCAAATCACCAACAAGCCAAAATCAGACCAAACCGGGATAGCCAACGCCGAGCAGGCGTGCGAGGGCGGTATGTGACGTCTTCCGGCGCTTCAGCGCGGCGGCGCGGGTGGCTCGGACGCGACCGGCAAGCCACGCGAAATCAAGGCCGGCCGTTCCGCCAAGATGGGTTTTGGCCGCCACGGCCGCATCCGCGTCGGCTGTCAGCAGCTCATCGAGGTGCGAACGGACGTGGTGGTAGGCGTCGCGGAAGGGCATCCCATCCGCCACCAGTTCGAGCGCCCGGTCGGTGGCAAACACACCCGGCGAGAACGCCTCGCGCAGCCGCTGTTCCCGCACCGTGAGCGAACGGGCCATGACCGAGAGGATGCGCACCGTGGCGCGAGTTGTCGCCACGCCGTCGAGATACAGCTCCTTGGTCTCCTGGAGATCGCGGTTGTAGCCGCCGGGGAGCGCCTTGA
>JBIJDW010000057.1:0-11438 GCA_044343885.1 Kiritimatiellia bacterium | reverse complement strand
TCTGTTCGACGCGGGCGGTGTTGTCGCAGGGGGCGGACGACGCCTTGGCGGCCATGGCGCGGCAGAGCGTTTCGCGATGACTGCGATCACGGGCGTGCATGAGGAAGGGCGCGGAGACGGCGGCATCGAGGGTGATGCGCCACGGCCCTGCTTCGGGGGTGGCTGAAGGCTCGCCGGCTTCGCGCGCGGCTTGGGCGGCCAGAGATCGGACCGTCGGGGGAAGTCCGGCCATGCCGTCAACATCGCGAATCCAGAGGCTGTAGGACTTGATGGCGTCGAGGACGGCGTTGGTGAAGGCGTTGCTGGCTTCGGCCAGGTCGCGCTGGATGGCGTTGAAACGGTCGCGGGCTTCGCCGTCGAGACCGACACCGGCTTGCTCGGCGGCGCGGATAGCGGCGTCAAGGACGCGGCGCTGGGTGGGGTCGGGTGCGCCTGCGGAACGGATGGCGCGGAAGCCTTCGTAGAAGCGCTTGCTCTGGGCGATACGGAGAGAAAAGGCAACAACTTCGGGCTGAAGGATCTGCTGGGCGTCGCGCCAGGCGTCGCTGTTCATCACGCTGAGGAGGTGGTTCACAATGCCCCAGGCGTCATGAATCGGTTCGCACAGGCGGCAGAGCGGCGCCATTAGGCCGTCCCACGTCGGGGTGAAAGAGGCCTCCAGCGCATCCGCAGCAGTGGTGGCGGCGGCGATGGCGGCGCGAACCGCAGGGACGGCGTGCTCGGGCGCGATGCGGTCAAAAGAGGGAAAGAAAGCGCAAGAGGCGAGGGGGTTTGCAGGGGTCATGCGGGCTCCGGCGGGCAGGTGGCGAGCCATTCGTTAACGGCGGCTTGGACGCAGGTGATCGCTTCGGCGAGGGGTGCGTGGATGGTGCAGCCCGCAGCGCGCGCATGGCCGCCGCCGCCGAAGCGCTGGGCGAGCGCGGTTGCCTCGATCGGACCGCGGGTGCGGATGCTCAGGCGGGTGACTTTTTCGTCGGGGTTGCCCTCGTAAAAAAAGAGGGCGACGCGGCTGCCGGCGAGGGAGCGGGGAATTTCAATGACGTCCTCGGCGTCGGCCTTGACGCACCCGGTTTCGGAGAAGTCGCGGTCGGTCAGCGAGATCACGGCGACGTCGCCGCCGCGCCAGACGGCGAGGGTGTTGAAGGCACGGCGCTTGAGTTCAAGCACTTCGCGAGAAAAGAATCCGTACAGCCGGTCGTTAATCCACGCGGTGCGTACACCGTGCTTCAGAAGGTCGGCGCCGCAGCGGAGGGTTGAGGGGCGGGTCTGGTCGTGGGCGAAGCGTCCGGTGTCGGTGATGAGTCCCACCCAGAGCGCCTCGGCGGCGGCGCGGTCCAGGTGCCATCCAGCGCGCTTGGCCAGTTTCCAGATCATCTCGCTAGTCGAGCTGGCCGCGGCGTCGATCCAGTTCAGCGTGCCGAAGCGGTCGTTGGTGCGGTGGTGGTCGATGTTCAGCAGCGGGAGGTTGCGGGCGAGGGGCTGCAGCGGTTCGGGGATCCGGTCCAGGGCTCCGCAGTCGAGCACGACCATCAGGTCATACGCGCCGGAGGCCGCATCTGCGGGCGAAACGAGCGGGCCGGCGCTTTTGAGAAAACCGGGGCTGCCGAGGTGGGTCGGATCGGCGCAGACCGTGATCCGGTTGCCGCTGCGCGCCAGCAGGCGGCCCAGGGCCACGGCGCTGCCCAGCGCATCGCCGTCGGGACGCACGTGACCGGAGATCAACAGCGACTTCGCGCCGGACAGGGCGTCCAGCGCGCGGAGGATAGGCGTCTTCTTTTTTGGGGTATCCGTGACCGACATGGGGCTTATTCCTCAGGCGGGGGCGGCGCCGGCGTCTTGGGGCGCGGCGGTTCTGGAAGAACGCCGGTGAGGGCGTTTTCGGCAATCGCGCGCGTGTCCATGGGGAAGTCGCTGCGGACGATCCATTTGAGGAAGCCGGGGTCGTCGCGCATGAGATCCAGAACGCGCGTTCCCTTTTTCTTTCCGAAATTGATGGCGAGTTGGCCGTCGATCCAGCGGAAACGGCCTGCGCGGTCGGCGTTGAAGGGGTCGCGCGGATTCAACATCTGGTCGAGCGTTTCGAGGTCGGTTGGCAGGTCGAGATAGCGCTTGAACTGGCCGACGACCACATCGATCGTCGCGCGGGTGTCGGCTTCAGCGCCGTGCGCATCGGTGTGCTCCTTGCCGCAATAGAACGCCAGTGCCGCCGCGAGATTGCGCGGCTCGCGCGTGTGAAAAATCCGCTGAGCGTCGAGCACGCGACGGGAATCGGCCTCGAAGGCGATGCCGGCGCGGCTGAACTCCTCGCACAGCATGGGGATGTCGAAGCGGGCGATGTTAAAACCGCCGAGATCGGCGTCGCCGATGAACGCCCGGATATCGCGGGCGACATCGGGGAAGCGCGGACAATTCTTGACGATCTCATCCGTGATCCCGTGGATGGCCACAGTCTCGATCGGGATCGGCAGACCCGGGTTGATCAACCAGGTGTGGGCCGATTCGGAACCGTCGGGGTCGATCTTGATGATCGCGAGTTCGACGATTCGGTCGGCACGCGGCGTGACGCCGGTGGCCTCCACGTCGAGAAAACACAGGGGGCGATCGAGTTTCACAGGAAACATGGAACCATCCTTTTCAGCCTTTGAAAATGACATATTTGCGCATCGTGAAGTTGATCAGCAGGGAGCTGACGAGGTTGGCCCCGAACGCATAGGTGGTCTGCATCCCGTGATGGGACATCAGAAGAGTCTGGATAGCGGTGCCGATCACCAGGCTGATGCCCGACCCGCCGAAGAAAAACAGGAATTCCATCGCCCAATGATGTCGTCCGGGCTTGAACACGAATAGCCGGTTCAAGAGGTAGCAGATGGTGTTGGCCAGGGTGAAGGCGATGGCATTGCAGTAAATGGCGTGCCACACTCGCACGGTCTCCGAAACCGCCGGTGCCGTGAGTCCGAGCAGCCGCACGGTGATGTCGTTTTGAGTCAAACAGGGAAACAAAAACCAGCCGCAAAGAAAAAACGCGGTGATATGCACGCCGGTCGCTAGGCCGCCGACGATGCCGTATTTGATGAACTGCACCACAGGGTGCACATCGTGGCGCAAAAGCGCCGAGAGGCTGCCGCCGGGTGGACCCCCGTGGGCGCAACGGTCCTGAGATGTCTGGATTTTGCTCATGTGAACCCACCTTATAGCACATCCGTGTCGCGCGTGAAAGGATGAAGAGCATGCTGCGAATAGTGACTGGCTTCCAGATGTCTCCGGTTATGATTGTGGTTATGATTGTGTTCACCTTCTCTCTTGGGCTAATGGCACTGACTTAAGGGGCTTTTGCCATCTTAACCGTCATCGTGATCTTAATCTACTGGTGGCGAACGGATTACGATTACGATTAGGATTATGATCGAGGCTGAGCACAACACCCCCGGGGGGAACGCAAGGCCCGTCCCTTGCGGCCCTGAATTCTGGCATCTGAATACGGCGCTTGCAGAACCGACGAAGGAGGTTTTGCAAGCGCCTCCGTGATCACGCGCCACGCACAGGCTCGTCACACACCTGCCACGTCAGGATTCAGCGCTCTACCTGGACGAGTGGAGTCCTTCACGCACTCGGTATCGCCCTTTCGCCTCTCCTCGCTCTGCCCCCTCTGGCAAACCGATTACCTTTCAGGCGGTGAAAACGGTGTTCTCGATCACTTTCCACGGCAGGCCGTGGATGTTGAGCGCGGTCATGAAGGGATCGGGGTCGAACTGTTCCATGTTAAACACGCCCTTGCCCGACCAGGCGCCGGTGAGCATCAGCTTGGCCCCAATCATCGCCGGCACGCCGGTGGTGTAGGAGATGGCCTGCGAGCAGACCTCCCGGTAACAGGCCTCGTGGTCGCAGATGTTGTAAACGAAAACCGTCTTAGGCCGGCCGTCCTTCATGCCGCGCACCTGGCAGCCGATGCAGGTTTTGCCGCGGGTCAGCGGGCCGAGCGACGCGGGATCGGGCAGGAGCGCCTTCAGGAATTGGAGCGGCACGATCTGTTGCCCGTTGAAGGTCACCGGGTCGATGCGGGTCATGCCGACGTTCTTCAGCACCTCCAGGTGCTTGAGGTAGTTATCCGAAAAGCTCATCCAGAAACGCGCGCGCTTCAGGCCGGGTATGTGGCGCGCGAGTGATTCCAGCTCCTCGTGATACATCAGGTAGACGTTCAGCGATCCGAGATCTTCGGGCATGGTGAAGGACTGCTTGTGGGTGAGCGGCTCGGTCTCGATCCACTGGCCGTCGTGATAATAGCGTCCTTTTGCCGAGACTTCACGGATGTTGATCTCGGGGTTGAAGTTGGTGGCGAAGGGCTGGCCGTGGCTGCCGGCATTGCAGTCGATGATGTCGATCTCCGTCGCCGTGTCCAAATGATGCTTGAGGATGTGGGTGCAGAAGACCGAGGTCACGCCGGGATCGAAGCCCGAGCCGAGCAGCGCCATGAGACCGGCTTTGGCAAATCGGTCCTGGTAGTCCCATTGCCAGCGGTACTCGAACCGGGCGACGTCCGGCGGCTCGTAATTGGCGGTGTCGAGGTAGTTGACGCCGGCTTCGAGACAGGCGTCCATGATGTGGAGGTCCTGGTAGGGGAGGGCGACGTTGATGACGAGGTCGGGCTTGATGTCACGCAACAGCGCGACGGTCTGCGGGACGTTATCGGCGTCCACCTGGGCGGTGCGGACCTTGACGGGAAGCTGGCGCGCGATGGCCTCGCACTTGGACTGGGTTCGCGAGGCCAGCGTGATTTCGCTGAACACTTCCGGGACCTGCGCGCACTTGTGGGCGACGACCGCGCCGACTCCGCCGGCGCCAATGATCAAGACCTTGGGCATGGATTATCCTTTCGCTCTGCTTAAATGCCCGCTATCATATCAACTTTTCACCCATCCTGCATCCGAAACGATTTAAAAAAAAGAGAGGTCTATTATGAACACAGCAGCGTGGCAATGCGTGGAGAAGGAAATCGCGGCGACGCGGAACCGGCATTTGCGTGATTTTTTCAAGGATGACCCCACCCGTGCCGACCGTTTTACGGTCAACGCGGCGGGCTGGACGCTCGACTATTCCAAGAACCGGGTGACGCCGGCGCTGATGCATCTGTTGTTCGCGCTGGCCAAGGAGTCGGGGCTGCGTGAGGCGATCGATGCGATGTTTTCGGGTCAGGCGATCAACGAAACCGAGAACCGGGCGGTGCTGCACACAGCCCTGCGCAACCGTTCGGGAACGCCGGTCCCGGTCGACGGCGCGGATGTGATGCCTCAGGTGAATGCGGTGCTGGATCAGATGTCGGCCTTTTGCGACGCCGTGCGCAGCGGTCAATGGCGCGGGCACACGGGCAAGACGATCCGCTACATCGTCAACATCGGCATCGGCGGCTCGGATCTCGGCCCGGCCATGGCCTGCGAAGCGCTCAAGCCGTTCAGCAAGCGGACGATGAAACTGTTCTTTGTGTCCAACGTGGACGGCACGCATCTGGCCGAGACGCTGCGCCAGGTCAAGGCCGATCAGACCCTCTTCATCGTGGCGTCCAAGACCTTCACGACGCAGGAGACGATGACCAACGCCTTGTCAGCGCGGGAGTGGGTGGTGAAGCAGTTGGGGAGCTCGGAGGCCGTTGCCAAGCATTTTGTCGCGGTCTCGACGAACACGGCAAACGTCGCGGCCTTTGGCATCGATCCCGCCAACATGTTCGGGTTTTGGGATTGGGTGGGCGGACGCTATTCGCTGACCTCGGCGATCGGGCTGCCCCTGATGCTGGCCATCGGTCCGAAGCTGTTCCTGCGAATGCTCCGCGGTTGCCACGCGATGGACAAGCACTTCCATACGGCGCCGCTCAATCGCAACCTGCCGGTGATTCTGGGAGTGCTGGGGGTGCTCTACAACAATGGCTATGGGGCGGAGACCCATGCGGTGCTGCCGTATGACCAGTATCTGGCGCGGTTGCCGGCGTACCTGCAGCAACTCGACATGGAGAGCAACGGCAAATCGGTCGATCGTCAGGGCCGCCGGGTGGCCTACAGCACCGGGCCGGTGATCTGGGGCGAGCCGGGAACCAACGGCCAGCACGCCTTCTACCAACTCATCCATCAGGGGACAAAACTGATTCCCGCCGACTTCATCGGCTTCTGCAAATCGCACAATCCGCTCGGCGACCACCACGACAAGCTGATGGCCAATTTCTTTGCCCAGACCGAGGCGCTGGCGTTAGGCAAGACGGCCGAGGCCTGCCGCGCCGAGGGGGTGCCCGAGGCGCTGATCCCGCACAAGACCTTTGAGGGCAACAAGCCGACCAACTCCCTGCTGGCGGACAAGTTGACCCCCGAGACCTTCGGCGCGCTGGTCGCCCTGTACGAGCACAAGGTGTTTACGCAGGGAATCATCTGGAACATCTTCTCCTTCGATCAGTGGGGCGTCGAACTGGGCAAGGCGCTTGCCGGTCGCATCCTGCCGGAGCTGACCGCCTCCGATGACGCAGCGCTGGCTCACGACGGCTCCACCAACGCGCTCATCCGCCGCTACCGCGCGGCGCGTGGAGGTTGATGAGAGGGAAGTCCGAAGATGAACAGGAGTTTTTGAATGGAGGATATGACGGTAGTTCCGTCGGACGTTTGGGTTGACATCAGTCGTATAACAAAGGAGCAGGTAAGATGGAAAAGGTGACATTCAACGGGTGGTCGTGTTTGCGTCTGGCGAATCGCGAGGTCGAACTGGTGATTACGCGTGACGTGGGGCCGCGGGTGATTCGTTTCGGATACATCGGCGGCAAGAATCTCTTTCGTGAAATGCCGGGCCAGCAGGGCAAGACCGGCGAGGCGGAGTGGCAGATCCGCGGCGGGCACCGTTTCTGGATCGCGCCCGAAGCCCAGCCCTGGAGCTATGAATTGGACAACGTTTCCTATGAGTCGGCCGAGATGATTGCCGGCGGCGTGCGGGTGCGTCAGGCGGCGGGTCCCGTCACCGGGCTGGTCAAGCAGATGGAGATCACGTTGGCGTCCGACAGCAACACGGTGACCGTCACCCACACGCTCACCAATGCGGGCGGCGAGGCGATCGAATGCGCGCCGTGGGCGCTCTCGGCGATGAACCTGAATGGGCAGGCGGTCATCCCCCTGCCGGCCAAGATTGCGCATACCGGGCGGCTCACCCACAACCAAACCTGGAGCCTCTGGGGCTACACCGACTTCGCCGATCCGCGCTGGACCCTCGGCAGCCGCTACCTGTTTTTCCGCCAGGATCCGTCCCGCAGCGCAAACAAGCTCGGCATCGCCCATCACGAAAAGTGGGTCGCCTACCAGCTCGACGGCTTCCTGTTCGTCAAGAGCTTCGAACACTTTGACGGCCAGAAGTATCCGGATGACGGATGCAGTTTCGAAACCTTCTCTAATGAGGACATCCTCGAATTGGAAAGCCTCGGCCCGCTGGTTGTGCTCAAGCCGGGCGGCTCGACGCGGCATGTCGAGACGTGGAAGCTCTTCAAGGACGTGCCGCTCTGCAAGACCGAGGCCGATGCCGACACGTTCATCCGGCCGCTGGTCTGATGAACCTAAGAGGCGCATGCAAAACGCCACGCAAAGCAAGCCGTCAGGCGCAGCTTTGCGTGGCGTTTTGTAGCGCCTGCGCTAGGGACCTCCATCATCCTGCTCAGCGGACAATGCGGGATCGTCGCAACGGGTGTTGTGTTGGCCGATCTGCCGGTAGAACATCAGGAATGTCGCTCATTCGAGGGCGAGGCGCAGATGACGAGTCCTCCACCCCGCTGAGGCGAACGCAAGGGACGGGCCTGAATGGCGCTAAGTTAAGGGGCTACGGCCATCTTAATCGTAATCTTAATCCTAATCTTGATCTTAATCTCCTGATGGAGAATGGATTATGATTACGATTAGGATTATGATTATGATTATGATCGGAAGCATCGCTTAACTTAGCGCCATTCGGGACGGGCCTTGTCTCCCCTTCGCCGACATCCCGGGCGCTCCCGCCAAGACCGCCGTGCAGGACCTGGTGAGCTAGGACCGGCCCACTCGCACAAACCGGACCCAACACCCGAATGACATGTCCCGTCTCCGCTTCTTTTCCGGGTAATCATGTCTGGGCAGATGCCGTCTATATAACGTATGCCACGACTTGGTTGAATGCCTGTTATCTGAAGGGGGCGCCGATATCCAATTCTGCTCTGGTTGCAGAGATGAAACAGATGATTGCGAAGATCCAGACAGAGATAGAGAAAGAAACCGAATCCAACCCTGAAAAAGCGTATGACTGGGCCGTGTGCCTTGGAATTTTTGCTTCGTCGCCGACAGCGGCCGGAAACCAGCCGATGCCGGCGTTGCTCAAAAATCCGAAGATTCAGTTATATGCTGCGGGGCTCAAGGATATGGACGTGTTTGTCAGGAAATGCTTTGCGACCGATGCTATGGATTCCGTCAATAATAATGGTACGCCCGCCGCCAAGAGGGAAGCGGGACGGCTGGCGAAGAAATATGCCGAAACGGGGCTTGCTGCAACTTTCGAAAAGATGGGTGAACCATCCGTAAAATAACGAAGCAAGGTTGATCAGCCCGCGTCTTACTGGTATGCCGGCGATAGGAAGCCACAACCTGACTGGATCCGCCTACGATGTGACAACCCAGCCCGCATTTGCGCGATCAGAATACTGGCTCCTATGGGCACCGTGCAATTTGGGGCAGGGCATGCCCCGCTTGTCTATGAGATGGGATATTATAATCAGGAAAACATGAAAACAGGAATGGAAATTTGGTTTGAACCCTAGCAAAGATCATCGTACTGTGGTACCTTCTTAACGGTCAACAAAGGTGTTGATTCATAGCAGGTGTGAACGCGGGTTCTCTCCCTGCTAATGTTGATCCTCCATCTGTTTGAAAGATGAAGACGACAATACATAGAGTTCTCGTGATCCTCTTCCTCACCCTCTTGGTTGGCGTCGGAATCGCATGTCTTCTGCCGTTCGTCCTTCCGGGAGGGCCGCACCTTTTTCGCAGGACTGGTCGCATTGAAGTTCTTCTAGATCCGAAAGTGGTTCAGGCAGTCTCGATGCAGGGTTTGATCTTGGCGGACGGCTCAATCGTGAAGATTCCCTACGTGTCAGAGGTTCCCACGAATCTACCTGTCCTTCAAGAGGCGGTTAAGCGTGGCGTGGAAATCGACCAGCAAGGACACGTCGTCGGTCTCATCAAGGTCTGGCATTGGTGCGGAAACGATCCGGTCCGGTCTCACGTTGGGCGTGTTGATCTCAGTAGCCTCCTTCTCTTTGCAGGTTCACGCCCGGCTCAAGGCGTTTCAACCAACCACTTTCCAGTTGCCGAAAAGATTGACCTGCGCGAATGGGGCCTCGACATCAGTCAGTATATGGGAATGCAAGCGATTGCGATGCAGATCGAAATGGAAACAGAACATGACGGTGGAACGCTACGCCGCTAAGGCGGCGAAGTTCACCGCCGTCGTTACCTGCTGAAGAAAGCAATAGATTGAAGACGGAAGCACTCTATGATATAACAAACACCATGAATACGTTGGTAATGACAAATGTTTTAAGTCTTAGCGTTCCCGAGCGCATACAACTAGTCGAGGACATCTGGGATTCCATTGTCGAAATTCCCGAGGAAGTCAGATTGACTGACGAACTGAAGAAGGAACTGGACTCTCGACTGGCGGCGTACCACCAGAATCCGGACGAAGGCTCTCCATGGGGGATCGTTCGAGAACGGATCAGGAGTGGACGATGAGTGTTGGGCGTTGGATGTTGAGTGTTGTTCACCAAAGAGGAGTCGTCCTGCATTTCTCTTTCCAGTTTTCCAGATTCAAACGAATTGCGCGGCTGAGTCGGATTAATGCATTCGAGCTTAACGCTGGGATTTTATAATCAGGAAAACAGGAAATCAGGAAGGGAGATTTAGTTTGAACCCTAGCAAAGATCATTGTACTGTGGGACCCTCTTAACGGTCAACAAAGGTGTTGATCCTTAGCCGGTGTGAACGTGGGTTCTATCCCTGCTATTTTTGAGCCTCAATCAGAGGTTCGGTGAACGAAATGATGAACGCAATTGCCATAGTCTTCTTTGCGGCGGCCCTATGCGTTTCCTTGCAAACTCACGCCGGCGACACGGCAACCAACACACTGGCCGGCGTTGTCATCGAAAAGCGGGCTAACGTGAAATCGTTTGAATCCTGGAACTCACCAAGTGATCCGTACTATGTCCTCATGGGTGACGTCACCGAACTGTATGTGGACGGGACTAACAGATGGCAGGCAACGCCGAAACAACACGTCACCCTCAGACCGTCTGATAACGTCTCGACCAAGAAACTGTCCGGCCTTCGGGGCAAACAAGTACAACTCAGAGGGCGGTATGTAGAAGGATATCCCTACAAACCAACCGACCATGCGGAACAGGTGCCAATGGAACCAGAGATACGGATAAAACCCGATGGCACGCCCGACTTAGTCGGCTCACGTCCAGCACGACGCGGTTCTGGTTTCGTTGTCGAAGAGATCATGAGTCAGACGCTGATAAAGAAGGCGCCGAATCAAGAACCGGAGGATACGGCTCGCAAGCTCGCCGATCCTCAACACTGACGTTACCAGCCCTAAGATGACCTCAACACACAAATCAAATTCGTCTGAACAGCAAGCCGCCGAAGCCGCGATACTTCGCGCTTTGGAAAACAAACTCGGCATCAAATTCGACGGTGACGCAAAGCTCCCGATCGAAGTCGGAGTGCAGCCCGACGCGATTGACACCGAGAGCAAAACGGTGGCTGAGGTTTACGCACGAATCGGCGCGGTCAAGGGTGCGCAACTTCACAAGATCAAAGGCGACATCCTAAAGCTCGCACTGATTGGGACTCGCCTCAACGATGACTGGCGAAAAATTCTTTGCTTTGCGTCGGACGAGGCGGCCAGCTACGCGTCTGGCAAATCATGGGTTGCCGAGGCTGCGCGCGAATTTGGAATCGAAGTGATTGTTGTCGCTATCCCAGCGGAAATTCGAGAATCCGTTATGAATGCCCAAACTCGCCAACGCATGGTCAACACCGAATAGCTGGTAAAAAGGCCGTGGTCTGGCAAGGGACGGGCCTTGCGGGAGCCGACAAGGGACGGGCCTTGCGGGGCCTCCTGGGACGTAGCGATGTCGTTCACTGTCCCCGATGTCGGGGGTGTTGTGATCAGACTCTATCCTTCCAGTAGCCTGGTCGGCGATGCAGGTTGGCAAGGGCGATGATACGCAGCATCCCGGCGTTGACTTGGTAGATCACTCCGAAGGGGAAGCGGTTCACTAGCATCCCACAGGCTCATTTTCACGGGCATGGCGCGTCGTAACCCCTTGCAATAGAGGGGCCGGATTTGCGTTTGAAGTGGATTTTCGAAATGTCGTGTGTCGAATTATTTCCCGC